>CALDFO010000327.1 GCA_937942205.1 uncultured Alphaproteobacteria bacterium | reverse complement strand
CAGATCGGTCAGGTCGAGGCGGCGCTGGAGGCGGCCTTCGATATCCGTTTCGTGTTCAACAAATACACCCTGGGCACGCAGTTCTGCACCGAGGTGCTGAAACTGGACGCCGCGGCGATGGATGCGCCGGATTTCGACATGCTCAAGGCGCTGGGCTTCTCCAAGGCCGATATCGACGCCGCCAACCTGCATGTCTGCGGCGCGATGACCCTGGAAGGCGCGCCCTATCTCAAGGAACAGCATCTGCCGGTGTTCGACTGCGCCAACCCCTGCGGCCGCACCGGCAAGCGCGCCTTGTCGGTGGAAGCGCATATCCGCATGATGGCGGCGGTGCAGCCTTTCATTTCCGGCGCCATCTCCAAGACCATCAACATGGCGGGCGGCGCCGCGGTGAAGGACTGCGGCGAGGCCTATCTGCTGAGCTGGAAGCTGGGCCTGAAGGCCAATGCGCTCTATCGCGACGGCTCCAAGCTGTCCCAGCCGCTGGCCAGCCAGGTGTTCGCCTTCGCTGACGAGGACGAAGACGAGATGGCCGCCGACGGCCGCGCGGGAACCCCGCAAGGGCCCGTGCAGCAGAAGGTCGTCACCGAGCGGATCGTCGAGCGGGTGATCGAAAAGGTCCGCAGCCATGAGCGCGAAAAGCTGCCCCACCGCCGCAAGAGCTATACCCAGAAAGCCGTGGTGGGCGGCCACAAGGTCTATCTGCATACCGGCGAGTATGAGGACGGCCGCCTGGGCGAAATCTTCATCGACATGCACAAGGAAGGCGCCGCCTTCCGCAGCCTGATGAACAATTTCGCCATCGCCATCTCGGTCGGCCTGCAATATGGCGTGCCGCTGGAGGAATTCGTGGAGGCTTTCACCTTCACCCGCTTCGAACCGGCGGGCCTGGTGATCGGCAACGATTCCATCAAGAACGCCACCAGCGTGCTGGACTATATCTTCCGCGAGCTGGGCGTCTCCTATCTGGGCCGCACCGACCTGGCGCATGTGCTGCCCGCACAGGACGAGGATCTGGGCCGGGGCGGTGCGCCCGCCGAGGTCGCCATCGCCAAGGTCGCATCCACCGGCTATCTGCGGGGCCGCGCCCCCCAGATGTCGCTGGTCAAGGGCGGCGCCCAGCCCCGGATGCTGGCCGAGGACGCGCATGAGCATTTCACCGCCTTCGAGGCCGACAATGACAGCGCCCATGACGAGCTGGAACCGCTGGACCTGTCGGAAATCCGCGCCAGCGTCGAGGCCACCATCGGCACCGTCAGTGCCCAGGTGGCGCACCTGGAAATGGCGCTGGGCGGCGGCCGGGCGGCGGTGCGCGAAACCCGCGCGGCGCGGGCGGCGGAAGCGCGGCTGAAAGGCTTTGAAGGCGACAGTTGCGGCGCCTGCGGCAACTTCACCCTGGTGCGCAACGGCACCTGCATGAAATGCAACACCTGCGGCGCGACCAGCGGCTGTTCGTGAATCCTGTCATAAAACGGCTTGAAAGGGCGCGGAGCGATCCGCGACCTTTTTCGTTTCCGCCGGATGCCCTTCGTCCAGTCCAGTGTCCTGACAGCGGTCCGGTATGATGCCGCCACGCGAACCCTGACCGCGACCTTCCGCGCCTCGGGCCGTACCTATGTCTATGAAAACGTGCCGCAGGAGCTTTACGACGGGCTGATCTTCTCGGATTCGCTGGGGGCGTATTTCAACACCCATATCCGCGACCGTTTCCGGTTCCACGAAGCCTAATGGCGGGCGCGATCGTCCCTGTCGCGGATAGCGCGGGTTTCCATGTCCACCGCGGCCTCCTCAAGTTCCGAGGCGGTGGCCTGCATCTTGCGGCGGAACTCCGGCATGGCGGTTTGCGCCGCGTCCTTGCGCAGGCGCGCCGCCAGCGCCCGCAAACGGGCGGCTTGCATGGAGTTATCGTTGGGCATCCCGGCCTGCATCACCCAGCCAACGCCCCTTCCCTGTAGAGGTTCCCGGGGTCTCAAGGTTCCGGATTCATTCATCAACCGGATGGTAACCCTTCAGGGTCAACCTTGGCCCATGCGCCGCGCCTTTTTTGCCGTCCTGTTTTCCGCATTGCCGGCCACGCTGATGACGACATTGGCGGCCTCGCCCGCGCACGCCGCCGATCCGGCCGCCGTGGCCAGGCTGCATGGCGGCATCGTGGATTGCGTGGGCTGCGACCTGCGCGGCGCGGACCTGGCCAACACCTGCGTCAAGGAAAAGAACCTGACCGGCGCGCGGTTCGACGGCGCCAACGCCACGCTGATGTGCATGTCCTTCGCCAACTTCACCAATGTCAGCTTCCGGGGCACCGATCTCAGCGCCGCCAACATGGCCAGCGCGAAGATGGACGGCGCCGACCTGACGGGGGCCAAGACCTCCGTCACCTCCTTCCTGGGCACGGACCTGCGCAAGGCCAAGGGGCTGACCCAGGCGCAACTCGACGTCGCCTGCAGCGACGCCAAGACCCGGCTGCCGCCGGGCCTGACGATCCGCACCTGTAAATAGGTGCGGCGCTACTCCGCCGCTTCCCGCAATGCGTCCGGCTTTTTCCAACGCAGCACCGGCCTGCGCGCGGCCGCCGTCTCATCCAGGCGGCGGCGCGGCGCCAGACGGGGCGCGCCCGCGAAGCGTTCGGTCCGTCCGGCCCTGGCCTCTTCCGCCAGCGCGCGCAGCACATGGATGAAGCGGTCGAGCGCGTATTTGGATTCGCTCTCGGTCGGCTCGATCAGCATCGCGCCATGCACCACCAGCGGGAAGTACATGGTCATGGGATGATAGCCTTCGTCGATCATCGCCTTGGCGAAATCCAGGGTGGTGACGCCGCTGCCCTCCAGGAAGCTGTCGTCGAACAGCGCCTCATGCATACACGGACCGTCGCCAAAGGGCGCGGTCATCACATCCTTGAGCGAGGCCAGGATATAATTGGCCGACAGCACCGCATCTTCGGAGGCCTGGCGCACGCCGTCGCGGCCATGGGACAGCATGTAGGTCAGAGCGCGGACGAACATGCCCATCTGGCCGTGGAAAGCGCACATGCGGCCGAAAGGCCTGGCCCCCTGCGGCGCATCGGCGGCGTCCTCGACCAGGCGCAGGCCATTCCTGTCGGCCACCAGCAGCGGCACCGGGGCATAGGCCGCCAGCCGTTCCGACAGCACCACCGGCCCCGCGCCCGGCCCGCCGCCGCCATGCGGCGTGGAAAAGGTCTTGTGCAGGTTGATGTGCATGGCGTCCACGCCCAGGTCGCCGGGGCGCACCCGGCCCGCGATGGCGTTGAAGTTGGCGCCGTCGCAATAGAAATAGCCGCCCGCGTCATGCACCGCCTTGGCGATGTCCACGATCTCATTCTCGAACAGACCGCAGGTATTGGGGTTGGTCAGCATGATCGCCGCCACATCCGGCCCCAGCTTGGCCTTCAGCGCGGCGGAATCCACCCGGCCATTGGGCAGCGCCGGCACCTCGTCCACCGTGAAACCGGCAAAGGCGGCGGTGGCGGGATTGGTGCCATGCGCCGATTCCGGGACCAGGACGCGCTTGCGGTTCTCGCCCCGCGCTTGGATGGCGGCGCGGATCGCCAGCAACCCGCACAATTCGCCATGCGCGCCCGCCTTGGGCGACATGGCGACGGCGGGCATCCCGGTCAGGCGGGTCAGCCAGGTCATCAGCGCCGCGATCAATTCCAGCGCGCCCTGGGTGGTGGATGCGGGGGCCAGCGGATGCAGGTCGCCGAAACCGGGCAGCCGCGCCATCTTCTCGTTCAGGCGCGGATTGTGCTTCATGGTGCAGGAGCCCAGCGGATAGAGCCCGCTGTCGATCGCGTAATTCTTGCGCGACAGCCGCACATAATGGCGCACCACCTCCGGCTCGCTGAGGCCCGGCAGGCCGATCTCGCCCATGCGGCGCATCCCGCCCAGCCGCCGCTCCGCGATCTGGACATCGGGCAGATCCACGCCGGTCGCGCCATGGCCCAGCTCGAAGATCAGCGCCTCTTCATGGTCCAATCCACGGTCGCCGGAGATGGTGGCGATACCGCCAATGGTTGAATTTCCAGGGGCTGCCTCGCCCGTGCCGGTGGGGCGGCCCTGATTGTTCATGCTCATCGCAGGATTCCTTTTTGGTCGCTCCGGCTCACGCCAATGCTCCCTTCAGCGCGGCGGTCAGCGCCGCGAAATCGTCATCGCTATTGGTTTCGGTGGCCGCCAGGATCAGCAGATTCTCGCAAGCCTTGTCGCGCGGCAGCAGGCGCGCGGCGGGCACGCCCGCGATCACGCCCCTGGCCGCCAGCGCCTCCACCAGCGGCGCGGCGGGCACGGGCAGCCTGACGGTGAATTCGTTGAAGAAGGCCTCCGTCACCAGTTCCACACCCGGCAGGGCCGCCAACCGGTCGGCCAGCGCACTGGCCTTGGCATGGTTGAGCCGCGCCAGGCGCGTCAGGCCGTCCTCGCCCAGCAGCGACAGATGGATGGTGAAAGCCAGGGTGCAAAGGCCCGAATTGGTGCAGATATTGCTGGTCGCCTTTTCGCGGCGGATATGCTGCTCGCGGGTGGAGAGCGTCAGCACGAAGC
>CALDFO010000326.1 GCA_937942205.1 uncultured Alphaproteobacteria bacterium | reverse complement strand
CTTGACGCCTTCAGCTACCAGAACGATGACGACACCCAGCAGGTCTATCGCGGCTACACCCTTGAGCCCCATTCTATCTATGTGGCGGCGGTGGGCGGCACGGACCAGGCGATCGCGGAAGCCATCTGGCGCAAAAAGGCCCCGGGCGCCGTCTACAATGGCGCCACCAGCGCCACGGTCCTGGACACCAGCCCGGGTTATTCTGAGCCCTATCCGGCCTACACGGTTTCCTTCGTGCGCCCGGACGCGCTGACCATCGCTTTCAAGGTGCAGATCGCTGACTCCGCCGCGGTGCCGTCGGACGCGGAAACGCAAATCCAGAACGCTATCATCGCAGCTTTCGCCGGCGCTGACGGCGGCGCGCGCGCCCGTATCGGGTCGACCATCTACGCTTCGCGCTTCATCTGCCCGGTGGCGGCGCTGGGTCCCTGGGCCCAGGTCATCTCCCTGCAAATCGGCTCGGCCAATGTTTCGGCCGCCGTGGTCACGGGCGGCATCACCGGCACCACGCTGGATGTCTCCGCGGTGAGCTCCGGCACCCTGGCCGTCGGCCAGACGCTGGTTGGCCCCGGCATCCTGGACGGCACCACCATCACGGCGCTGGGCACGGGTGTGGGCGGCATCGGCACCTATACCGTCAGCGCCAGCCAGACGCTGGCGCCAGGCTCGACGGTCACCGCCATCACGGTGAACCAGAACTCAGTGACGGTGGACATCGACCAGGTGCCGGTGACCTCCGCCAACAACATCGTTGTGGTGCTGGTCTAATGACGGGCCTTTTTCCGGTTCAACCGCTGCCCGGCTCCAACGCCATCGGATCATTCCAAATCGGGGTGAGTCCCATCGGGACGATTCCGTACCCGTGGCAGAAGACGATTATCAGCCAGTATGCCAACAGCCAGCGCATGCTGGCGGTGCTGGGCAGCTTCGCCGCCTACATGGACCAGGCGGAGAATATCGACAACTTCTTCGACAAGATGTGGAACATCGAGACGGCTGAAGGCTATGGCCTGGACGTCTGGGGCCGCATCCTCAACATCAAGCGCACCCTGGCCGTCACCGACGGCGATTTTCTCGGCTTTAACGAGGCGGAAGACCCGGCGTTTCAAGGGTTCGGGCAGGCGCCGTTCTATAGCGGTCCGGCCATCACCGACAACTTCTCGCTGAGCGATGACGCCTATCGCCTGCTGCTGTTGGCCAAGGCGGCCGCGAACATCTGCGACGGCTCAATCCCGTCGATCAATGCGCTGCTGATGCTGCTCTTCCCGGGCCGCGGAAACGCCTATGTCCAGGACGGCTCCGGCATCAACGAGAACTACCTGGGCTTCGCGGAAAGCGGCGTCGGCATGGCGGTGGGCTTCAACCAGGAGCCCTTCTATTCCGGCCAGGCTTTCACCACCGCGATGCACATGCGCTACGTCTTTGAGTTCCTGCTGACACCAGTGGAGCTCGCCATCGTCACCCAATCCGGCGTGCTGCCGACGCCCACCGGCGTCAAGGCGTCCGTCGTCATCAATCCCTGAAGGAGCTCCACAAAT
>CALDFO010000325.1 GCA_937942205.1 uncultured Alphaproteobacteria bacterium | reverse complement strand
GCAGCATCGAGCCCGGCAACGCCGCCCTGGAAGCGCGCATGAAAGAGGTGGATGCACAGCGCGCGGCGGGCAAGCCCACCGTGCCCGCCACCCTGGGACTGGAAAAGCAGACCAATCCCTTCCTGCGACCCGACAATCCCGAAATCCGCCGCAGCATCGGCATGGAAAACGCCGATACCGTCACGGCCTTCGGCGAAATCCGCGAGCGGAAGAATAATTTCTAGCGGTAGGACTTTTTGGAATCGTCGCTGTCGAAGGGCGAGGTGACGATGTCGCCCGCCGCGCCGACGGCGGACGCGCCCGCGCCCACCACGGTCGATCCGGCACTGACCACGGTGCTGGCGGCGTCATAGGCGATGCAGCCGGTCAGCAGCACGGCCATGCCGGCGAAAACGGCGGCGGTGACCGGCGCGCGCGTGAAAGAGTCCATGTCCCGCCCCCATTATC
This sequence comes from uncultured Alphaproteobacteria bacterium, assembly GCA_937942205.1. Classification (GTDB taxonomy): domain Bacteria; phylum Pseudomonadota; class Alphaproteobacteria; order Micropepsales; family Micropepsaceae; genus Rhizomicrobium. The sequence goes on along the minus strand of CALDFO010000325.1, from coordinate 1,940 downwards.
CCGTTTATTGACAAGGCCATGACCTTACCGGCCAATGGTCAAAACATCGCTAATGGGCGAAATCCATGTCGCAACCGCTGTTTGTCACCCGGCTTTACAAGGCCCGCATCGCCCCGCCCGCGATGCTGGAAGACACCATCCTGACCATCGCGGCCGAGGATCAGGCCGGGCGCCGCTGGTCGAAACAGCATGGCTATGGCGGCTATACCTCCTATGCCTCGCTGAACGACCTGACCTTTCGCGCCAGTCCGATCGCCGCACTGGAGAAGGCCATCGCCCGCCATGTCGCGGCCTTTGCCCGCGAACTGCAATTCGACCTGGGCGGCCGCAGGCTGGCCCTGGACAGTTTGTGGCTGAACGTGATGGACAAGGGCGCGATCCATGCGCCGCACATCCATCCCCACTCGGCGATCAGCGGCACCTATTATGTCGCGGTGCCGCCCGGATCGGGCGCCATCCGGTTTGAAGACCCGCGCCTGGCCATGCTGATGGCCGCGCCGCCGCGCCGCAAGAATGCCCGGCCGGAGAACCGGACCTTTGTCGAGGTCGCGCCCAAGGCGGGCCAGTTGCTGCTGTGGGAAAGCTGGCTGCGTCACGGCGTCGAAGCCAATGGCGCGCGCGGCAAGCGTATCTCGGTGAGCTTCAACTATTCCTAATCGTGCCGCCGCCGGATGATGGCGGCCAGCCGGTCGGGCAGCTTGGAGACGTGAAACTCGCGGTCCCAGGCCATCTTGGCCTCGGCGAAAATCATTTCCTGGACCTCGCGCGGGATATGCGGCCAGGCGGCGATCACGCCCGATCCCAGGCGGCGCACCAGGCATTCCTCCTCCGCCGGATATTTGAAGATATGCTCTTCCACAAAGGCCATCGTCCCTCCTTGCCGCGCGGCCGCGAAAAAGGCTGACCGCGGCCGCTACTCAAGCACGGGCGAGGCGGGAGGACGGAAGGGACAAAAATGGGACGGCCGCCGACGTTTCGCCGTGTCGCGTTCGCGGACGGCAACGCCGTGGCTTTTCCTGGAACCGCTCTAGCGGCCCTTCTTCTGCCGCTCCTTGCGGGCGGCATAGCGGGCGTCGCGCGCCGCCTTCTGATCGGCCAGAAGCTGCACCAGCTTTTCGGCCTCGGCGCGCTTGGCGCGTTCGGCTTCTTCCTTGGCTTCCTGTTCGGCACGGGCCGCCGCTTCGACAGCGGCTTTCTTCTCAGCCTCGGCGGCCTCGGCGGCCAGACGCGTTTCCTCGTCCTTCTGGCGGCGGCGTTCCTCGCGGGCGGCGGCCAGCGCGGCGCGCTCGCCGGCGGTGGCTTCCAGCTTCTTGCGGGCTTCCTCGGCGCGCTGCTTGGCCTTCTCCAGCATGGCGGCGCGGGCCTTCTGGGCGTCCTCAAGCCGGTTGGAGAATTTGGAATCGTCGCGCTGCGCCATTGCTCGTCTAGTCTCTCAGGTTTCCAGGATACGCAAATTCGGGGACTGCGGGCGGTTGGCCTCGTCCACCAGCACCACGCGGGGCACGAAGCTTTTGGCTTCGGCTTCGCTCATGCGGGCATAGGCGATGATGATGACCAGGTCGCCCTTCTGGGCCAGCCGCGCGGCGGCGCCGTTGACGCCGATCATCCCCGAACCGGCGGGCGCGGGGATGGCATAGGTGGTGAAACGCTGCCCGTTGTTGATGTTCAGCACGTCCACCTGCTCGTGCGGCAGGATGCCGGCGCGCTCCATCAGCGCGCTGTCCACCGAGATGGACCCTTCATAGTGAAGGTCACACTGGGTCACCGCGGCGCGGTGAATCTTGCCCTTGAGAAGCGTCAGTTCCATCAGTTGTCCAGGAAGGACCGAAGTTTGCGCGAGCGAGACGGATGCTTGAGCTTGCGCAGCGCCTTGGCCTCGATCTGGCGGATACGCTCGCGCGTCACCGAGAACTGCTGGCCGACTTCCTCCAGCGTATGGT
>CALDFO010000324.1 GCA_937942205.1 uncultured Alphaproteobacteria bacterium | reverse complement strand
GTGGTGACCATGGAGACGGCGGCCCCCAAGGCCGACATCTTCGTCACCGCCACCGGCAATGTGGACGTGATCACGCTGGAGCATATGCGCGCCATGAAGGACCGCGCCATCGTCTGCAACATCGGCCACTTCGACAGCGAGATCCAGATCGCGGCCACCAAGAACCTCAAATGGCACAACATCAAACCGCAGGTGGACGAGATCGAGTTCCCCGACGGCAAGCGCATCATCATGCTGTCGGAAGGCCGCCTGGTGAATCTGGGCAATGCGATGGGCCACCCCTCCTTCGTGATGTCGGCCAGCTTCACCAACCAGACCCTGGCGCAGATCGAACTGTGGCAGAACACCGGCAAGTACGAGAAGAAGGTCTATGTGCTGCCCAAGGTGCTGGACGAAAAGGTCGCCCGCCTGCATCTGGGCAAGGTCGGCGCCCAGCTGACCGAACTCAGCAAGAAGCAGTCCGACTACATCACCATCCCGCAACAGGGTCCGTATAAGCCGGACACTTATCGGTATTGATTCCAGACGGGAGCAATACGAAGGTCCGGCTTCTCTTTTTATGGGCGGCTCTGCCGCCGGGGCCCGGACACCTACCGCTACTAAAAGCGGATTGGACGACGGAAACGGGGCGCGCTACGAACATCGTATGCGCGCCCTTTTCCTTTTGCCCCTGCTCCTCGTCCTCGCCGCCTGCCAGAGCCTGGCGCGGACCGGGCCGGACGGTTTCGGAGTCGGTCGGGGCGGCATCGCGGCCTATGAGCGCGACGGCGTGTTCTGCCGCATGGAAGCCCAGGCGCCGCTGGACAGCGATGTGCGGCTACAGGAGGCCACCCGCTATGCCCGCAACCGGGCCTATAACCAGCTGTTCGCCCGCTGCATGACCGAACGGGGCCATCCGCCCCGCAGCTATTGGCGGAATGTGCTGCCCGGCGGCTGACGCGCCGCGCCAATGGTTAACGGCCGTTAATACCTTGATCGGACTCGGAAATATCCACAGGCCGCAAAATCTGGCGGCGTGAACCGCATTTCGTTTTTAGGAAATTATTAACCACAAGCCCTAGTCGGACTCGGGGCTCACGGCTATCTTGTTGATTCCACAATGATTCGCCGCAAGGCGTGAGGGTTAACGGGGGCAGCCGGATGCGTCCCAATTCGGGACAGGACGGGAAGCCAGGGGTTCACGGGCGGCGGTGGCGGGGTTTGCTGCTGGCGGCCGCGCCATGCGCCTTGACGCCCCTGCCTGCCCTGGCGGCGGCCCTGACGCCAGCCCTGGCGCCGGTGGGCGAGGCCGCCCCCGACCTGCTGACATTCCAGAACGGCAATATCGTGGTGCTGTCGGCGCTGGCCTGTGGCGGCGTGGCGCTGGCCATCGCCGCGGGCCTGTGGGCCCTGGCCGAACAGCGGGCGGCGCGGCGGCTGCGGCGCTCGCTGCGCCTGATGGGCGCCAAATCCAAGGCCGCCATCGGCGAACGCGAGGCCCTGCTGGGGGCGGGCCGCGAGGCGCTGGTGGTCTGGGGCAAGGGCGGCGAAGGCCCCTTCTCTTATGGCGGCGGCGAGGAGCTGTTGCAGTCCTGCCTCAAGGGGCCCGATGCGCTGGCCCTGTCGGGCGCGCTGGACGGGCTGTCGGATCGCGGGGCGGGGTTCGCCCTGAAGGTGCAGGATCATCATGGCCGCGCGCTGACGGCGCGGGGCCGCGCCGTGGGCAGCATGGCGGTGGTGTGGCTGGAGGAATCGGTGGCCGCCGAACAGGGCGCCGACTATCGCGCCATCCTGGATGCGCTGCCGATCCCGGTCTGGCTGCGCGACAAGGCGCTGGCGCTGAGCTGGGCCAACCATGCCTTCCTGCGGGGCGCGGGCGCCGCCGATCTGGACACCGCCCGGCGCGAGCAACTGGCGCTGGACAAAAGCGAGCGCGACCTGGCCGCCGCGGCGCGGGCCGAGAACGCGCCCCAGGAGGCCAAGCGCTTTTCCGTGGTGGGCGGCCAGCGCCGCGCTTTGTCCTTCACCGAAATCCCGCTGGGCGATGCCGGGGTGATCGGCACGGCGGTGGACGTCACCGACATCACCGCCGCCGAGGCGCGGTTGCAGCAACATGCCGACGCCCATGCCGCCACGCTGGATACCCTGGCCACCGCGGTGGCGATCTTCGGCCGGGACCAGAAGCTGAGTTTCTACAACCGCGCCTTCGCCAGGCTGTGGGGCCTGCCGGAAAGCTGGCTGGACAAGCATCCGGCCGAAAGCGAAATCCTGGACCGTCTGCGCGACCATCGCCGCCTGCCCGAACAGCGCGACTATCCCGCCTGGAAGCGCGCCCGGCTGGCGCTCTACCAGGACGGCCGGCGCGAGCAGCCCAGCGAGGATGTCTGGCACCTGCCGGGCGGCCAGACCATCCGTGTCGCCAGCCAGCCGCACCCCTTTGGCGGCCTGACCCTGCTGTACGAGGACGTCACCGCGCGGCTGAACCTGGAAAGCGACTACAACACCCTGATGAAGGTGCAGTCCGCCACCCTGGACACCTTGAGCGAGGGCGTGGCGGTGTTCGGCACCGACGGCAAGCTCAAGCTGCACAATGCCGCCTTTGCCCGCATCTGGGAGATGGGCGCGGACGACCTGGCGGGCGAACCGCATGTGCGCACCATCGCGGCGTTGAGCGAGGACAGCTTCGGCGCCTCGCCCATCTGGGACCAGCTGATCCAGGCCATCGCTGCGGGCATTCCCGCCGCCCGCGACCTGGGCGAGGTGGAGCGGTCGGACCGCAGCATCCTGTCGCTGAACCTGTCGCCCCTGCCCGACGGGGCGCTGCTGGCGGCCTTCACCGATGTCACCGACCGTTTCCGCATCGAGAACGCCCTCCGCGACCGCAATGAGGGGCTGGAAGCCGCCGACCGGCTCAAGTCGGACTTCATCAAGCATGTCAGCTATGAACTGCGTACCCCGCTGAACACCATACTGGGCTTTTCCGAGCACCTGGCCAGCGGCGCGCCCGGCAGCCTGAATCCGCAGCAGGAAGAATATGTCCAGGCCATCGTGGCGGGCGGCAACACGCTCAAGAGCCTGGTCAACGACATTCTGGATCTGGCGCTGGTGGAATCCGGCGCGCTGCGGCTGGAGCTGGAACGCATCGACCTGTTCGAGATCGTCACCGACGTCGCCGCTCATGCCCGCGAATGGGCCGGCAAGGTGGGGCTGACGCTGGAGGTGGACTGCGCCCCCGATGCGGGCCGCTTCCTGGCCGATGCGCGGCGGCTGCGCCAGATCATGTTCAACCTGTTGTCCAACGCCTTCAAATATACCCCGCGCGGCGGGGTGATCCTGCTGTCGGCCCGGATCGTGGGCGAGGATGTGCAGATCGCGGTGTCGGATAACGGCCCCGGCATTCCCGCCGAGGTCAAGGCCAGCGTGTTCGAGCGTTTCGCGGCCAAGAGCCAGGCGGGCAACCGCGCCGGGGCGGGCCTGGGCCTGGCGCTGGTCAACCGCTTCCTGGAACTGCACGACGGCTGGGTGGAGATTGAAAGCCAGAACGGCACGCTGGTGCGCTGCCACCTGCCCCGCCGCATCCATGACGACGAACCGCATCCGGAAATGAGCACGGATCGGAAAACGGCGTATCTTTAACCCCTCCGCCCTTCGCAACTTTGCTTGACGCGGCGCATCCCATGCGCCGCGCCTGCGCGTTGCTACGGGCACCTCCCCTTCCTGTGCGCTACGCGCACGAAGGGGAGGCTGGCCTGAGCATACTGTGGCAGGTCAGTGCTGGCTCTTGGGCAAATGCAGCACGATGCCGTCCAGCGCCGCCGTCATGCGGATCTGGCAGGACAGACGGCTGGTGGGTTTCACGTCCGGCGCGAAATCCAGCATGGTTTCTTCCATGTCGGATTTGGGCGGCAGCTTGTCCGCCCAGTCCGGCGCGACATAGACCTGACAGGTGGCGCAGGCGCAGGCCCCGCCGCAATCGGCGTCGATGCCGGGCACTAGATGCTTGACCGCGCCTTCCATCAGCGACCAGCCTTCCGCCACCTCGATGGTGTGCGGCTTGCCGCCCGCCTCGATATAGGTGACGCGGTATTTCTGCGCCATTATGCGCGGCCCTCATGGTTCGACGGGCTCACCATGAGGAATGAGAGCACGAGCCTCACGGGACAGACCTCATCCTGAGCTTGTCGAAGGATGAAACCATCAGCCCAGCGTCTTCATGGGAATGGAGACATCGGCCAGTTTCGCCGCGTCCACCGGCTTGCCCTCCGCGATCAGCTTCTTGCCGATCAGATATTCCGGCGCGGCATTCACCGCTTCCACCGCCGCCATCTTGCCGCCGCGCAGATGGAAGACCGCGAACTTGCGCTGCCCCGGATCGCCGCGCTGGACCAGGGTGTCGCCGGGCTGGGCCAGGCCCGCGATCTGCAGCTTGAGGTCATACTGGTCCGACCAGAACCAGGGCACCTCGGAATAGGTCTTGGGCTTGCCGGTCATGGCCAGCGCCGCGTGCTTGGCCTGGTCGATGGCGTTCTGCACACATTCCAGGCGGATGGCATGGCCCTCACGCCCGACATGGCGGGTACAATCGCCCGCCGACCAGATATGCGGATCGCCGGTGCGGGCATTCCGGTCCACCACGATGCCGTCCTCGCAGGCCAGGCCCGCCTGGCGCGCCAGCTCGTCACACGGGATCACGCCGATGCCGACCAGCACGATATCGGCGGGATAGGTTTGGCCGCCCGCCTGGACCCATTCCACCCTGCCGTCGCCGCCAAAGGCTTCCACGCCGGTGCGCAATTTCAGTTTCACGCCCGCCTTTTCATGCTCGGCCTGATAGAAGGCGGAAATGCCGGGCGAAACGGCCCGCGCCATCAGCCGGTCCATCGCCTCGAACACCGTCACATCCAGGCCGCGCTTGGCACCCACCGCCGCCACTTCCAGCCCGATATAGCCGCCGCCCACGATGGCGATGCGCTTGCCCGGCTGGAACACCGCCTGCAGCCCGTCCACATCGGCGATGGTCTTGAGGTAATGGATGCCCGGCAGGTCCGCGCCCGGGCAGGTCAGGCGGCGCACCCGCGCCCCGGTGGCCAGCAGCAGCTTGTCGTAGGGCAGCCTGCGGCCATCGGCCAGTTCGACGCTGCGCGCCGCGCGATGGATCGCGGTGGCGCTGGTATTGAGCAGAAGTTCGCAGCCCGCCTCGGCATAATACGCGTCCGCCTTCAGGAACAGGCGTGGGCGCTCGAAAGTGCCCAGCAGGTACGCCTTGGACAGCGGCGGGCGCTGATAGGGCGGATAGGCTTCGTCGCCCACCACGGTGATGGGACCGTCAAAGCCTTCGGCGCGCAGGGACTGGACGGCCTGGGCGGCCGCCTGGCCCGCACCAATGATGACGATTTTCTCGGACATGCTCACGGA
>CALDFO010000323.1 GCA_937942205.1 uncultured Alphaproteobacteria bacterium | reverse complement strand
GACTACCGCCGATGGCGGCGGGGCTGTTCGGCTATCTGGGCTATGACATGGCGCGGCAGGTGGAAGACCTGCCCAACCCGCCGCCCGACACGCTGGGCCTGCCCGACGCCATCCTGCTGCGGCCCACCATCATCGCCATCTTCGACAGCGTGAAGGACGAGATCATCGTCGCTACCCCGGTCTGGCCGGATGCGCATGTGGAAGCGAAAGCCGCCCATGCCCGCGGCGTTTCGCGGCTGGACGAAGCGGTGGCGGCGCTGGAAGGCCCCGCCCCGCATCCGGCGCCCGCGCCCGCCGACCTGCCCGCCAACGTGCCGGTCCAGTCCAACATGACCAAGGACGCGTATTTCGACGTCATCGCCCGGGCCAAGGAATACATCATGGCGGGCGATGTCTTTCAGGTGGTGCCCAGCCAGCGCTTCCGCCGCCCCTTCGCCCTGCCGCCCTTCGCGCTCTACCGCGCCCTGCGGCGGCTGAACCCCTCGCCCTATCTCTATTACCTGGCGATGCCGGGTTTCCAGATCGTGGGCTCCAGCCCAGAAGTGCTGGTGCGGCTGCGTAACAACAAGGTCACCATCCGTCCCATCGCGGGCACCCGCCCGCGCGGCAAGACGCCGGAGGAGGACAAGGCGCTGGCCGAGGAGTTGATGGCCGATCCCAAGGAGCGCGCCGAGCATCTGATGCTGGTGGATCTGGGCCGCAACGATGTGGGCCGGGTGTCCAAGACCGGGGCGGTGAAGGTCACCGGCAGCTTCTTCATCGAACGCTACAGCCATGTGATGCACCTGGTCTCCAATGTCGAAGGCGAGATCCGCGACGGGCTGGACGCGGTGGACGCACTGGCGGCGGGGCTTCCGGCGGGCACCCTGACCGGCGCGCCCAAGATCCGCGCCATGGAGATCATCGACGAATTCGAAAAGGAAAAGCGCGGCGGCGCCTATGCCGGCGCGGTGGGCTATTTCGCCGCCGACGGCTCGATGGACACCTGCATCGTGCTGCGCACCGCCCTGGTCAAGGACGGCACCATGTATGTGCAGGCGGGCGGCGGCGTGGTCGCCGACAGCCAGCCGGAAGCGGAGTATCAGGAGACGGTGAACAAATCCCGCGCCCTGTTCGCCGCCGCCGAGGAAGCGGTGCGCTTCGCGTCTGCCGCCAAACGCGGCCAGTAAACAGGCGCCGCCCGCAAGGAACAGTAACCCCAATCGCCCTGCCCCGATTGACGCCTGCCATCCATTATGTCTACTTTGTAGGAATAATAACGGGAGGTTTGCGATGAAGTGGCTTGCCCTGCCGATCCTGCTGCTGACGGCTCTTCCCGCCCAGACCATTCCAACAATGGCGCAAACCGCCCTCCCCGACACCCCGGCGGGCCAGGCGGCGCGGGACTGGATGGACGCCCTCAATTCCGGCGAGCGGGCCCAGATCGCGGCGGTGAAAGAGAAATATCATCGTCCCAATCCGGTGGACGGCACCCTGAGCTTCGCCACCCAGACCGGCGGCCTGAAAGTCCTGCGCGTGGAAAGTAGCAGCCCCGGCGAGTTGGTGATGTTCACCGAGGCCAAGACCTCCGACCTGTTCTTCCGCTCGACCTTCCGGGTGGATGCCACCGATCCCACCGCCAGGCTGGAGGTCAACAATGACAACAGCGTGCGCCGCCCGCCCGACCTTGCCATTCCGCGTCTGACGCAATCGGGCATCAATACCGCGCTGGATGCCAAGGCCGATGCGATGGTGAAGGCGGACGCTCTATCGGGCGGCATGCTGGTGGTGCGCGGCAAAAGCACGGTCTATTACCGTGTCTGGGGCATGGCCGACCGCGCGGCGAAAACACCCGTCACGCGGACGACGAAATTCCGCATCGGCTCGATGAACAAGATGTTCACCGCCGTCGCCATCCTGCAACTCATTGACCAGAAAAAGCTGTCGCTGGACGACACGGTGGGCAAACTGCTGCCCGGCTATCCCAATGCCGGAATCGCCCAAAAGGTGACGGTGCGGATGCTGCTGACCCACAGCGGCGGCACCGGCGATATTTTCGGGCCGGAATTCGACAAGGAACGCCTGACCCTCAAAAGCAACGAAGATTATGTGCGGCTGTTCGGGACCCGCGCACCGCTGTTCGAACCGGGCACGCAGGAACGCTATTCCAATTACGGCTTCATCCTGCTGGGCGCGATCGTCAGCAAGGTCAGCGGCGAGGATTATTACGATTATGTCCAACGCCACATCTTCGCCCCCGCCGGGATGACGGGCACCGGCTCTTTGCCGGAAGATGCCGCGGTGCCGGACCGTTCCAAGGGCTATATGAAAAAGGACGGCCAATGGGTGAGCAATGCCGATACCCTGCCCTTTCGCGGCATGGCGGCGGGCGGCGGCTATTCCACACTCGATGATCTGGTGAAGTTCGGGCAGGCGCTGGAAAGCGGCACGCTGCTGCCCAAGGCGCTGCTGGCCGACGCCACCGCCGACCACACCAAGGGAAAATGGTACGGCTATGGCTTCATGGTGGGCGGCGACGGCGCCGACCGCTGGTATGGCCATGGCGGCGGCGCGCCGGGCATGAACGGCGAACTGCGGGTCTTCCCCGCGTCGCAGACCGTGATCGTCGCATTGAGCAATCTTGATCCGCCCGCCGCCACCAACCTGGCCGAATTCTATGCCAACCGGATGCCGCTCAACTAGCGCGCGGCGAAGGTCGAGGCCCTGGCCGCCTTCAGGCGCATCGCCTCGTCCAGCGGTACCAGAGTGACACCCTGATCGCGCACCAGCCAGCGCGACAGCACCGTCAGGGTGGCATCGCGCGGATGGCCGATGGCGATGGCGACGCCGGTGCGCCTGGCCACGGACACCAGCGCCTCCAGTTGCCGCTGTACTTCCGCCTCGCCCGGCTGGTCGTCCAGGAAGATGTCGCGCCCAGCTGTCTGGATGCCCGCCGCGCGCGACACCGCCTCGACCTGCGACACCGGCCCGGTGCGGGAGTCGAAAAAGAACAGATGCCGCGCCGCCAAGACCCGCGCCACCGGCCTCAGGCTGGCGGCATCGGCGGTGAAGCGGCTGCCTTCGTGATTGTTGATGCCCGCCATATGCGGCACCCGCGCCAGATGCCATTCCAGGCGGCGGGTGATCTCGGCTTCCGTCATGCCGGTTTCCAGCGCCATCGGCCCCGCCTTGGTGCCGCGCAGGGGCTGCATCGGCACATGCGCCAGGATCATGTGACCGCGTTTGGCCGCCGCCTCCGCCAGGAAGGGCGTGGTGTCGGGATAGGGCAGGAAGGACAGCGCCACGTCCTTAGGCAGCAGCATCGCCCGGTCGGTCCCGGCGATATCGGCGCCCAGATCGTCGATCACGATGGCGATCACCGGGCGGGCGGCGCGGGGCGGCGGCGCATCGGTGCCGCGCAGGGCGGGCGTGCCGTGGGCGCGCACGGC
>CALDFO010000322.1 GCA_937942205.1 uncultured Alphaproteobacteria bacterium | reverse complement strand
GATCACCAGATGCTTGGTGATCACCAGACCCACCTTGCCCAGCGAGCCGGTACGGGGAATTTTCAGGCCCTTCAGCGCCGGGGAATTCTTCACCTCGTCGGGGGTTTCGCCATGCGGCGTCTGCCAGACGATCTCACCCTTGTTGAGGTCGATGGCGGTGATCTGACCGTAAGGCGGCTTCATCAGCAGGAGGCCCTGCACCAGAGGCCGCGAGACGCGCACGCTGCGCCCGCCCTTGGCCGGATCGCTCGCCATGCCCAGCATCATCTGGACATCGGTCACCTTGGGATCGGCCGGGACATGACCGGTCGCATTATAAGAGAGGTTGGAAAAGACATAGAAGATGTTGGTTTCCGGATCGAGCGCCCCGCCCGGCCATTGCGCCGCGCCGTCGCCATTGGGATTCATCAAAGTGGCCAGCGGCCGCGGCCACTTGCTGGCGGAAGGCGGGGTGAACAGTGGGCCGATGCGGTAATCGGCCACGATCCTGCGGGCTTCGGCGTTCAGCTCCGGGGTGAAATCGATCAGGTCTTTCTCAAAGAAGCCCTGGCGATCGAACGGCGGCGGCTTGGTCACATGCGGCTGGGTGGCGGGATACCATTCGCCCGGCATATCGCCCTTGGGCACCGGCCGGTCCACGATCGGCCAGACCGGCTTGCCGGTTTCGCGGTCCAGCACATAGAGCCACGCCTGCTTGGTGGGCTGGGCAAGCGCCTTGATCTTCTTTCCATGGACCGTGATATCGCAAAGGATGGCGGCGCAGGGAATGTCACGGTCCTGCACACCGTGGCGCACCGTCTGATAATGCCAGCGGCGCAGGCCGGTTTTCACATCCAGCGCCACGATGCTTTCACTGAACAGATTGTCGCCGGGGCGCGCACCGCCATACCAGTCGTTGGTGGGCGCCTCTACCCCGATATAGACCAGCCCCAGTTCGGGATCGGCGCTGTTCTGGCACCAGCTGCCGGTATTGCCGGTATATTCGGCCGAACCGTTCAGCCAGGTCTCATAGCCGAACTCGCCCTTGCGCGGGATGGAGTGGAAAATCCATATCCGCTTGCCGGTGCGCGCGTCATAGCCCCGGATATAGCCCTTCACATGGGCCTTGCGCGGCGAGAGGCCCGGCAGATGCGCCGCGCCCACCACCACCACATCGCCCACCACCAGCGGCGTGGCATGCAGGCCGATGTCATGGCCGGGCGTCTCGCCGTCCAGGTCGATCTCCTGGTCCATCTCTTTTTTCAGGTCCACCACGCCCTTGTCGCCGAACCCGGCGACGGGACGGCCGGTCAGGGCGTCCAGGCAGACCATCTGATAGCCAGGGGTGACATAGATGATCCGCTCCGCTGCACCGTCGGTCCAATAGGACAGGCCGCGCCCGGAGCCGGTGCGCGGCGCGGTGGCGCCGCGGCGGCCTTCATTGATGTTGTATTTCCACAGCAGCTCTCCGGTGGTGGCGTCCAGCGCCACGGCGGCGCGGCGCGAGCCGGCCGTCAGATAAAGCCGGCCCTTCACCATCAGCGGCGTGGCTTGCAGGTTGGCGTCGGGGCGCGGCCCCAGATTGTCGGGCTGGAAGGACCAGGCCTGTTGCAGGCTGCCGAAATTCTCCGCCGTGATCTGGTCCAGCGCCGAATAGCGCCAGCTTCCCAGATTGCCGCCATAGGTGCGCCATTCGCCGTTCGCGGTGTCATAGGCCGCCGCCATCGCCGGACGCGGCAGCCCCGTCGCCAGCGCCGCCGCCAGCCCCGCCTGACAGACACCCCGGCGTGAAAATCCCTTGGACATGCCCTCGCCCCATCGCTCTGCTGTTGTGCGGCGCAGCACCGACGGTGCGCGCCATTGCGCAAACCATCACCCAAAAACCGTGTTTTTGCCAGCCGCGCGGTTGCGGGGGTGCGGTCCGGCCATGCTAGTTTCACGCGCTTCGCCGGTGGGGCGGCAACAAGGGGACCGTCGATGCGCCGCCTGCTGGGGACGCTGTATATCCAGGTGCTGATCGGCATCCTGCTAGGCCTGATCGTGGGCGCCTTCTGGCCCGAAACCGGCGTGGCGCTGAAGCCACTGGGCGACGCCTTCATCAAGCTGGTCAAGATGGTGATCGCGCCGGTGATCTTCTGCACCGTGC
>CALDFO010000321.1 GCA_937942205.1 uncultured Alphaproteobacteria bacterium | reverse complement strand
CGCCTCGCCTCCCTGCTCCAGACCCGCCCGCTCGAAGGCTTGCGTCACCGCGCGCATCAGCGCGCCCAGGTCGCAGGACAGGCGCAGCACCTCGGCCGGGCACATGTCATGACCGCCGCCACGCAGCAGCGCCGCCGCCACGATGGCCAGATCCGCCGCCTTCACCTGCGCCAGCCGCGCCGACACCTGTGTCAGGTCGGCCAGCCCCAGCCCATCCTCGATTTCGGCCAGCGCCCCCAGCGTCAGCAGCAGGCGGTATTGCCGCCCGCCCGCCTCCAGGTCCGCCTCGCCGCGCGCACGGTTCGCCATCACGCCGCCTCGAAGGTGAGCGCGCCGGCGCTGGCCAGGGTCAGCGACATTTTCAACTCGCCGTCATGCGCGCCGTCATATTGCAGGGCGGTCAGACGAAACGGCCCGGTCACCAGGCCGAAGCCGGGGATCACCACCTGGAAGCTGCCATTGCCGCCGCCGAAAAAGACGGCGCGCAGCGCCGCGTCCGAGGCCGCGTCCTTGAAGATGCCGGAGCCGGAAATGGTGGCCGACTTCATCCCGCCCGCCAGCAATTCGCGCCACATATCGGCGGAATCGGCATTGGTGATGTCCACCGCCTGAGCGTTGAAGGCCAGGGTGCTGGCGCGCAGGCCCGCCACCGTGGTGAAACTTTCCGGCTCGGCCCCGTTTCCGATCTTGATCAGCAGATCCCTGCCGCGCTTGGCCGTCATGATGCTCTCCTGGTTGCGTGGGTCACAGCTTGATGCGCCGGTAAGGCGCCAGCAGCGCCAGCGCGCTGTCCGGCGACGGCGCGGCATCGTCGCCGCGATGTTCGTAGAGCGCCGCCAGCAACATCAGGATGGCGCCGGCGATGGGCGCGGGCACATCGGCCGCCGCGCCATAGCCGCAGGTGAAAGCGATGGCGATGCCATTGACGGCGCGCAGGCCCGTGGGCGGGCTGCGGAACACCAGCCGCGATCCGGGCACACCCACGGTGTAGCCGCCGGCATCCAGCAACTCTTCACCGCCATCGGCGCGATAGAGCGTGACCGACGTCACCGCCCGCAGCGGCGGCAGCGGGATCTCGATTTCGGCCGCCGCCGAATCCAGCCACAAGGTCCAGCCCTGGGTGATGAAGGCGCGGCCGGTATGCCATTCGGCCCGGGCCCGCGCCGCCGGGATCAGCGATGCGATCAGCGTGTCTTCGTCATCGGTCTCGACCTTCAGCCAGGTCTTGGCCTGTTGCAGCGTCACCGGCTCGGTGGCGGGCGGCATGGTCAATTGCAGCGGCATCGCGATCCTCGGCAAAAAAGAAAGGCCCCACGGCGAGGGGTGAGGGGGAATAGCTGAAGGTCCAGTGGACCTTCAGCCCCCCGAACCGTGGGGCCGGTTGCCGCCACAGGGCGGCCTCGCGCGCGGACCAGCCGCACAGCGATACAATTCACGAATTCCAGAGACCATCCTCCCCCTCATGCGCGTCAGCGCATAGGAGGGGAGGTGGCTTCAACGTGCGAAGCGGCGGTACGCCACGAGCGAAAGTTGAAGCCGGAGGGGGCAGAAGTTACTTATTCCAGAGACCTTCCTCCCCCTCCGCGTGCGTCAGCACGCCTGAGGGGGAGGTGGTTTCAGCGAGCGAGGCACGTGCGACGGCGAGAGCCGGAGCAGCCGAGCGGAAGCTGAAACCGGAGGGGGTCAGAAAATTAAGACGCCGAAAACTTCAAAAGCTTGATCGCCTCGAAGTTCTGCACCCCGCCGCCCACGCGCTTGGTGGTGTAGAACAGCACATAAGGCTTGGCGCTGTAGGGATCGCGCAGCACCCGCACCCCCACCCGGTCCACCACCAGATAACCGCGGGCGAAATCGCCGAAGGCGATGGCATAGGCGCCCGAGGCGATATCGGGCATGTCCTCCACCTCCGTCACCGGATAGCCGAAGATGGTCGCCGCCTCGCCTGCCGCCGAACCGGGCTGCCACAGATAGTTG
>CALDFO010000320.1 GCA_937942205.1 uncultured Alphaproteobacteria bacterium | reverse complement strand
GGGGTCAAACATCAAAGAACAGTCTCCGCGCCATACGTAATATAAGACGCATACAACTGCTTGTGGATCTGCTCGCACTGTTTGGTGATGTCGGCGATGAAGGCGGCGACGCCGCCGCTCATCAGTTCGTCCACCTGGCCGAAATCCACCGCCGCCTTCATGCGGCCCGCCAGCCGTTCCACCGCCGCGCGGCGGGCGGGCGGCGCGCCCGGCGCCACCCGCGCCAGCGCCTCGGTCATGCGGTCCACCGAAAAGCAGATGGAATGGGGAAATTCCGGGTCGAACAGCAGGAATTCGGCGATCTTCTGCGGCCGGATCGAGGCGGTGTAGCGCTTGGTATAGGGCTCGAAGGCGGTGCATAATTTCAGCAGCACCAGCCAGTCGAAATATTTGGGGCCGTTCTCGGCCTGGGCGGCGGTGAAATGGATGTCCAGCAGGCGGCCCAGCTGTTGCACCCGTTCGATATGGCGGCCCAGCTCCAGAAAGTACCAGCCTTCGCCGTGGCTGAGGGTGGAATAGGTAACGCCTTCCAGCGCGTGCATCTCCTCCAACGCCTCGCGGAACAGGCGCGCCGGGGTATGCACCCAGATGGAATCCATCGTCACCGGCTGCAGGCGCAGATAGAGGCGGTTGAGGCTTTCCCATACCTCGCTGGACAGGGCCTCGCGCACCTGACGGGCATTGTCGCGCGCCAGGGACAGGCTGTTGATCAGCGAGGTGTCGTTGTCGCGGTCGAAGGCCAGGCGGCGGGTGATGGCAAAGGCGTCGGCATGGGCGGGCGCGGTCTTCTCGCCGGTCAGGGCCTGGATCACCCGCGCCCAGCTGGCGGCGGCGTCCTCCGGCGTCTGCTCCACCATGGATTCCAGCTTGACCGCGATCAGGCGGGTGGTGTGCTCGGCCCGCTCGATATAGCGGCTCATCCAATACAGCGAATCGGCGACGCGGCTTAGCAAAGACCCCCCGAACCCATCCTAATGGCTTAACACCCTAGTTACTCAGCACCCATGTATCCTTGGAGCCGCCGCCCTGGCTGGAATTGACCACCAGGCTGCCGCGCTTCAGCGCCACGCGGGTCAGCGCGCCCGGCACGATCTTGGTTTCGGCCCCGTGCAGGATGAAAGGGCGCAAATCCACATGCCGCGCCTCCACGCCGGTGCCGACAAAGGTGGGCGTGGTGGAAAGCTGAATGGTGGGCTGGGCGACGTAATTGTCGGGGTCCGCCTTGATCTTGCGCGCGAAGTCGTCCCGCTCGGCTTGGGAGGCGTGCGGTCCCACCAACATGCCGTAACCGCCCGATTCCCCCACCGCCTTCACCACCAGCGAATCGAGATTGGCCAGCACATGCGACAACGACGCCGCCTCGCGGCAGAGGAAGGTCTCGACATTGTCCAGGATCGGCGCCTCCCCCAGATAATAGCGGATCAGGCGCGGCACATAGGCATAGACCGCCTTGTCGTCGGCCACGCCGGTGCCCAGGGCATTGGCGATCATCACATTGCCGGCGCGATAGGCGTTGAACAGGCCCGGCACGCCCAGCGCGGAATCGGCGCGAAAGATCAGCGGGTCTATGAAATCGTCGTCGATGCGGCGATAGATGACGTCGATGCGCTTCAGGCCCGAGGTGGTGCGGGTATAGACGACATTGTCGTTGACCAGCAGGTCGCGCCCCTCCACGAGCTCCACGCCCATCTGACGCGCCAGGAAGGCATGTTCGAAATAGGCGCTGTTGAAGACGCCCGGCGTCAGCACCGCGATGGTGGCTTCCTCCTGGAACGGCACCAGCGAGCGCAGGGTCGCCAGAAGCTCCAGCGGATAATGCTCGATGGGGCGCACGCCCATGGACCGGAACACCGCCGGGAAGGCCCGGCGCGCCACGGCGCGGTTGGCCAGCATGTAGCTGACGCCCGACGGCACGCGCAGATTGTCCTCCAGCACCACGAAATCGCCGGCCTCGTTGCGGATTAGATCGCTGCCGCAGATGTTCACATAGGCGCCGTGCGGCACCGGCAGGCCGCGCATCTCGCGCCGGTAATGCTTGGAGCCGTAGATCATGGAGCGGGGCACCACGCCGTCCTTCAACACCCGCCCGTCATTGTAGATGTCGCGCAGGAACAGGTTCAGCGCCTGGATGCGCTGGGTCAGGCCCGCTTCCAGCCGCGCCCATTCCGCCCCCGTGATAATGCGCGGGATCAGGTCGGTGGGAATGATCCGCTCGGTGGCCTTGTTGTCGTTATAGACGGTGAAGGTGATGCCTTGGTGCAGGAAGCTCAGCTCGCAGGCCTGCTGACGGCGGTTCAGTTCCTCCAGCGGCAGGGTGGACAGCCGCGCGTCCATCGCCGCATAGGTCGCGCGCGCCGTACCGTCGGGTGTGAACATCTCGTCATAGGGGCGGCCCAGTTCATAGTCGGCATAGGGGGCGTCCTGGCCGGGGCGGGCGATCCGGGCCGGACCGGCCATGATGTCGGGCCCGCCGAAGTCCTCCGTATTGGCGAAAACTTCATGCTGCATACGCGAAGTCTGCACAGGAGAAGGCGGACCCCGCAAGCCTGCTGGCCAGGACTGCCGCCAGGCTCACCCCCTGGCTGGGGCGGGTGTGGGGCGGACAGGGATGGGGGACTGCCGCCCGCCGCCTGCCCGCCCCGTCCGAAGCCATTGCCCGACGCCGGGGAAGGTCTGGCGATGGCTGGAGCACTGAGTCGTTATACAATTACAGGTTGTATACTCAGGCGGTAAATAGCAAGTTAACGCGGCGTTTCCAGCATAATCCGCCGATTATGCAATCGTGGCGAGCAGAGCGTCCTGATTGGGCTTGGCGGCCACCCGGACCTCGGCAAAGCTCAGGCCATCCAGGGCCGCGGCCGTCACCGGGCTGATACAGGCCGCGATCAGGCGCCGGGTGGGTTGCCCCTGCGCCAGCGCGGCAAAGATGCGGGCGCTGCGCGGCG
>CALDFO010000319.1 GCA_937942205.1 uncultured Alphaproteobacteria bacterium | reverse complement strand
GCGCCCCGGCGGGCCCGGGGAATTTCACCGTGGCATAGCCGCCCGGCTGCAGCGCGCCGTCGGCACTGTCCAGCGCGAACTGCACCAGCATGGTGCCGGTGGCGCTGGCCACGGCAGCCGCGCTGGCGACCAGCCTGGCCTTGAATTCGCGGCCGGGATGCTGGGGCACGGTGAAGCTGACCTCCATGCCCGGCTGGACATAGGCGGCATAGTTCTGCGGCACGCGGACATAGACCCGCAGGCGGCTCTGGTCCGCCACGGTGAAAAGCGGCGTGGCGCTGTTGCCGGTGGTGACCAGCGCGCCCACATCCACCGCGCGGGTGGTGACGATGCCGTCGAACGGCGCCACCAGGCGCTTGAAGCCTTCCTGCGCCGTCAGGCTGTAGAGACCGGCGCGGGCGGCGGCCAGCGCGGCGTTGCGCGCCTCCAGGTCGGCGTCGCGCACATCCTTGTCCTGCCGCGCCACCGCGCCCTGCTGGAACAGCGTGTCCCAGCGCTGCGCCGTCTGGGCCGACAGGCGCTGCGCCGCCAGGGCGTTGGCGACATTGGCGCGGCCCTGCTGCACCTGGCCGTCCAGCTCCGGCGTATCCAGTTCGGCCAGAAGCTGGCCCTGTTTCACCGGCGTGCCGATATCGACATGCCACTTCTTCACATAGCCGCTGACCTGGGCGTGAATCTGGGCGGTGGTGAAAGCCTGGACCTCACCCGGCAGGTTCAACTCGCCGCCCGCCTTGGGCGCATCCAGCTTGATGACCTGCACGGTCTGCACCGCCTGTTCCTCGGTCCAGGCCCGGGTGCTGCGGCTGTCCAGGAAGCGCACACTCAGGCCGACTACCGCCACCGCCAGCGCCACGGCGGCGGCGATGACGCCCCAGCGCTTCAGGCCGGGCGGGGTCTTGTGATCCAACAGGCTGGGGCCGCTGCGGTCATGCGGTCCGGCATCGGGATTCTTGTCAGGCATAGGCTTCTCCCGTCCCGCTCTGGCGGGCGGCGTTCTTGTCGGCGTTTCGGGCGGCGCGGCGGCCGTGGATGATGCTGAAAACCACCGGCACGAACAGCAAGGTGGCGGCGGTGGCGCAGATCAGGCCGCCGATCACGGCCCGGCCCAGCGGCGCGTTCTGCTCGCCGCCCTGTCCCAGTCCCAGCGCCATGGGCGACATGCCGATGATCATGGCCAGCGCCGTCATGCAGACGGGGCGGAAGCGGGTGAAGCCCGCCTCGACCGCCGCCAGCACGGCGTCGCCGTGATGGGCCAGCCGCTCGCGGGCGAAGCTGACCACCAGGATGGAGTTGGCGGTGGCCACGCCCATGCACATGATGGCGCCGGTCAGGGCCGGCACCGACAGGGTGGTGCCGGTGGCGAACAGCATCCAGACGATGCCCGCCAGCGCCGCGGGAAGGGCGGTGATGATGACGAACGGATCGGTCCAGGACTGGAAGTTGACCACGATCAGCAGATAGATCAGCACCACCGCCACCAGCAGGCCATAGAACAGGCCGGTGAAGGCGGTCTCCATGGTCGTCACCTGGCCGCGCATGGTCACGGTGGCGCCGCGCGGCAGATGCTGCCTGTTGGCGTCGATCAGGCGCTGCACATCGCGCGCCACCGCGCCCAGGTCGCGGTCCTGGGTGGTGGCATAGAGGTTGATGGTCGGCTGGATGTTGTAGTGCGACACCACGGCCGAGCCCTGATCGCGGCTGATGCTGGCCAGGCCGCCCAGCACCTGGGCCGCCGTGCCGCCGGCGCCGGTCACCGGCAGATTCTGCAACGCCGCCAGGCTGTCCATTTTGTATTCCGGCACCTGCGCCGTCATGTTGTAGGACACGCCGTTCTTGGGATTGAGCCAGAAATTGGGCGCCGACTGCGAGGTGCCCGCCAGCGTCGTGGCCAGCGCGTTGGTGACGTCGCGCTCGGTCAGGCCCACCTGCGCCATGCGGCTGCGGTCGGCCTCGACCCGCAACTGGGGCAGGGCGCTGGATTGCTGCATCCGGGCATCGGCGATGCCGGGAATCTTGCGCAGGTCGCGCAGTACGCGCAGGGCGAAGGCCTGGGTCTGCTCGCGGTTGGTGCCGGTGACCTGGACGTCGATCGGCGCGGGCGCGCCGAAATTCAGGATCTGGCTGGTGATGTCGGGCGGCGGGAAGGAGAAGGTGACGGCCGGGAACAGGCGCGGCAGGCGCTCGCGCATGGTGCGGACATAATCGGCGGTGCGGCCATGGCCGGGCTTGAGGCTGATGAAGATGTCGCTGTCCTGCAGCCCGACGCCGCCGGAATTGGAATAGAGCAGGTTGATCGGGCTCTGGTTCAGGCCGACGCTGTCCACGATGGTGGCCAGTTCCTCGCGCGGAATGATGCGGCGGACTTCTTCCTCGATCCTGGAGACGATCTGGGTGGTTTCCTCCACCCGGGTGCCGGGCTGGGTGCGGGCATGAAGCGTGATCTGGCCCGAATCCACCGCCGGGAAGAAGTCCTGGCCCAGGAAGGGGAACAGCAGCAGCGAGGCCGCCACCGCGCCCAGAAAGCCGAACACGAAACGGCGGCGGCGGGTCATCGCCAGCGCCAGCAGGTTGCGATAGTTCTCGCGGGTCTGCTCGAAACCCCTTTCGAAGCGGCGCTGGAGCCGGGCGAAGGCATGGTTGCCCTTGGCGGCATGGCCGTCCTCGCCCGCCGCGTGCGGCTTCAGAAGATACAGCGCCAGGGTCGGCACCAGGGTGCGCGACAGGATGAAGGAGGCGATCATGGCGAAGACCACCGCCAGCGCCAACGGCACGAACAGATAGCCCGCCACCCCGGTCAGGGCGAACATCGGCACGAAGGCGACGCAGATGCACAGCAGCGAGACGAAAGCCGGCTGGGTGATCTGGCGGGCGCCGTCCATGATGGACTCATAGACGCCCTTGCCCTGTTCCAGGTGCCAGTTGATGTTCTCGATGGTCACGGTGGCGTCGTCCACCAGGATGCCCACCGCCAGCGCCAGCCCGCCCAGGGTCATGATGTTCAGCGTCTCGCCCGTGGCCCACAGCGCGATCAGGGCCGACAGCACCGCCAGCGGGATCGAGGTGGCGATGATGACGGTGGAGCGCCAGCTGCCCAGGAACAGCAGGATCATCAGGCTGGTCAGGGCGGCGGCGATGGCGCCTTCATGCATCACCCCGTCCACCGCCGCCTTGACGAACAGCGACTGGTCGCTGAGCACGTCGATCTTCAATTCGTCCGGCAGCTGCTCGCGCAGGATCGGCAG
>CALDFO010000318.1 GCA_937942205.1 uncultured Alphaproteobacteria bacterium | reverse complement strand
GGCGGCCCCTGCGCGTCGACCGGAAGGCGTTGAGTCCGGACTATTCCGGTGTCTATTCTTCCTTCCCGCATCATGCGGAGAAGGCGGCAAGGCGGGGATGTCGCGCTGGATCCGGTGAACGGCAAGCAAGCCGTCCCGGCGCGGCGTTTGGGGAGTTCGTGAGCAGATTGTCCGTCGCGTGATGCGGCGGTAACCGGGGGAGACGACAATGCTGGAAGATATTCTTGCGCCCAAGCCGCCCGCGGGCCTCGAAACGCCTCGCCGGGCCTGCGCCACCAAGAATAATCTCGTCCGCAATGCCTTCGCGATTCTGCAGGCCTTTCGCGGGTCGGACGACTGGCTGACCAGCCGCGAACTCAGCCAGCGCGCCCATCTTCCCAAATCGTCGGGCCATCGCCTGATCCTCACCCTGGAGGAACTGGGCGCGGTCGTGCGGGGGCCGCACGGCCGCTATCGCCCCGGCATGTTGCTGGTATCGCTTTCGCACACCGTCGCCATCGAGCAGTTGCTGCGGGAAGCCAGTCAGCGCGTGATGCAGGATCTCGCGGGCCGCCTGGGGCTGACGGCGCATCTGGGGGCGCTGGAGGATGGCATGGTCACCTATGTGAACAAGGTGTCGCTGCCCAATGCCTTCCCGCCCTATACCCGCGTCGGCTCCAAGCTGGAGGCCTATTGTTCCGGCCTGGGCAAGGTTCTGCTGGCCGCCTTGCCGCCGGAGCAGCTTGAGAATTTCATCCTGGATGGCGATCTGGTGGCGATAACGCCCTATACGATCACGGACCGGACCATCCTGCGCGGCGAACTGGCGAAGATCCGCCTCCAGGGTTATGCGGTGGACGACCGGGAATACCAGGCCAATATGCGCTGCGTGGCGGTGCCGGTCCGCGACGCCGAGGGCGGAGTCGTGGCGGCGCTTTCGGTCTGCGGAGAAACCGGCACCCTGCCGTCGGACGCGGTCGAGCACATCCAGGCCGAATTGCGAGTCGCGGCCGGCGTGATCTCGCAACGCATCACGCCCACGCGCCTGCGCTAGGATCGTTAGCGGACGTTCATCACGACGCGCATCCTGCGCCGGCATTTCGCACGCGCGTTTCGGACGCGACAGGGCCGTCCCACAGCGTGGGACGTTTTGGCGGCATATTTTTGACTTCCTCCGCATGTCCGTCTGAATTCGCGCAAAGCCCGCGCGCAACGGGCCGTGAAAATCGCAGCGGCGATACAGGCAGAGGGGAAATCCATGATGAGAATCCGTCGCACGCTTTGTGATCGCATCTCGGGGATGGCCCTGGCTCTTTTTACGACGCTGCTCATGACCGGCGCCGCGCAGGCCCAGGATGACAGGGTTGAAGAGGTTGTGGTCACCGGCACCAGCATCCGGGGCGCCGCGCCGATCGGATCGAATGTCATCACGGTGGGCCCGCAGGAAATCCAGCGCCAGGGCGGCCAGACGCTGGACGAAATCCTCAAATCCGTTCCGGCGCTGTCCAACATGGGACAGGTGGGGCAGGGCCAGCACAACAGCACCTATTTTTCCCCCAACATCCATCAGCTGGGCGGCAGCGCGTCGGGCTCGACCCTGGTGCTGATGGATGGTTTGCGCTTCCCCCTGGGCGGCACCAGTCATTCCCAGCCGGATCCCTCGATCATTCCCACGATCGCCATTCAGCGGGTCGAGGTTCTGGCCGACGGCTCGTCCTCGATCTATGGCTCGGACGCGGTGGCGGGTGTGGTCAATTTCATCACCCGGGACGGCTATGACGGCCTTCTGCTGCAGGCGGAAGGGGGCGGGGCGGACAGTTACGTCAAATACAATTTCAGCGGCCTGATGGGCACCAGTTGGGAAGGCGGCAACGCCTACCTGGCGGTTCAGCATTCCTATATCAGCAATCTCGCCCTCAACACGCGGGTCAGCACCCAGAATTTCATCCCCTTTGGCGGCACCAATCAGCGCAGCTTCAACTGCTCGCCCGCCTCCATTCAGCCGGCAGGATCGGCGTTGATCTATCCCTCCGCGACGTCGACATCGCCGATCGTCAACAGTCAGGTCAACGCCCCTTGCGATACGATCGTGGGCGATTACATCCCCAAGGAGACGCGCGACAATCTGATGGCGCGGATAACGCAGCGGTTCGGCAATCTGACGCTCAGCGCCACGGCCCTGCTGGCCAACCGCAAGGACGTCACCTACTCCAGCGCGGGCACGATCACGGCGACCGCGTTCGGGACGGGCACGCAAGCCAACCCCTTCTATACAAATCCCCCCGGCGTGGTGGCGGCGTCGCAAACCGTGCGCTACAATTTCAGTTCGCTGCTGCCGCGCGCCATTTCACCGCAAGGTGCGTCGGACATCTATGGCGCGCTGAACGCCAAGTACAAATTCGACCGCGGGTTCATGAATGGGTGGGAGGCGAATCTCTGGGCGGTGACGGCGCAGGATAATTCCTATGCGGATACCTATGGCGGATTCTGCAACAGCTGCGCGCTCCTGTCGTTGAACGGCACCACCCAGACCAGTGGATCGCTCGTCACGCCCTCCATCGTGGGGACCACCATCACGGCGCAGAAGCTGCCCTTGACGGCGGCCAATGCGCTGGACGTCTGGAATCCGATCGGCACGAACCGCACATCGGCCTCGACGGTGGCCTTCCTGAGCAGCGCCAATTCCAGCACCACCCAGGTCGACTCGTTGACGCAGTTCAAGTTCGGCGCCAACGGGCCGCTCTTCGATCTGCCGGGCGGCACGGTCAAGGCCGCTTTCGGAGCGGAGGCGGTGAGTTACGGCCTGGTCCAGAAAGTGACCAAGACGAATGGCACCGGGCCGTCGTCCTATGGCTCCGGCTTCAGCGTTTTCCATTTCCCCCGCTCGGTCCGCTCCATTTTCGGGGAGGTCAGCGTGCCGCTGATCGGGCCGGACATGCAGGTGCCGCTGGTCAGCAAATTCGAGGTGAACGTCTCCGGTCGCTATGACAGCTATTCGGATGTGGGCGATACGGCAAACCCGAAATTCGCGGCGGACTGGACGGTGATCCCAGGGCTGAAATTCCGGGGCAGCTATTCGACCTCGTTTGTCGCCCCACAGCAGGACAGCGTGGGTGATCCCAACCAGAATTACCGCGCGGCTTATGGCGGCGCCGGGCTTTTCTCGACACCCACGACCTTCTCCACGGCCCTCTATCCGGGTGTGGCAGGCGTTTTGCCGGGTTGCGCGGCAAACGCCGCCACCTGCCAGGTCGGCACGGCGGCGACCCAGGGCATCACCGTGCAGCGCGGCATCGGGCCCAATGCCAAGCCGCAGAAGGGCAATGGCTATACGCTGGGCGTGGATTTCACGCCGGACTTCCTGCCGGGGTTCGTCGCGAACGTCACCTTGTTCAACGCGCATTTCAAGGGCGCGGTGACGTCGCCCAATGCCAGCGTGCTGGCGCAGGTGCCCTCGCTCAACCGGCTGTTTACGATATGCCCGTCCGGCTGCTCGGCGGCGCAGGTGGCCGATACCCTGGCGCCCTATCCCACGCTCAACAGCGCAATTCCGGCGACGGTCTATGTGCTGCATGACGCCAGCCAGAACAACATCATGAATTTGTACGCCGAAGGGCTCGACATCGCGATCAACTATGATTTCGACACGAGCTGGGGGCACTGGTCGCTGGGCACGGGCATAACGGAATTCCTGCAATACGATATCTCGTTCGGTTCGCCGGTGGAGGGTCCGCGTTACAGCTTGCTCAATACGGACGGTCAGACCTCGCAATTCCCCCAGATCCAGCATCAATCGCGGACCACGATCAGTTGGAGCATGGGTGGTGTGTCGCTTGATCTCGCCATGAATTTCACCGGCGCCTATCGCAACTGGGCGACGCCCGCCAACCCGTTGACCCGCGACGCCAACGGAAACCCCAATGGGGGCGGCGACGCGGTAAAGGCGAATATGACCTTTGATCTGCATGGCGCGTATGATTTCCCCGACGGCATGTTCGAAGGCAGTCAGGTCTACTTCACGATCACCAACCTGACCGACAAGCATCCGCCCTTCTATAACAGCCAGGGGCAGGCGGCGATCACGGGTACGGACGACATGGTGACCAATCTGATCGGCCGCCTGGCGGTGGTCGGCGTCCGCGCCAAGTTCTAAGCGGGTCCGAATGTACGATATGGTTGCAGGAGAGGAGCCAACATGAGAACCGGTCTGTTTGCCCGGCGGCGTTTTCTGTCTCTGGCCGCAAGCGCGCCCGTCATGGCGGCGGCTCCCGCGCTGGGGCAGGTGCGCCAGCCCACCAATCTGCCGGCCTGGGATTCGGTGCCGGTGCGCGCCGCAGGAAAGATCGAGGTGCTGTACAAGACCAAGCATGGCCAGCCCAACGGCCTGGCCCTGACCGACAATCCCGATCATCTCTGGATCGTCGACCAGGGCGCGGCGCATTGGATATCGCTGATCGATATTCGCAACGGCGAGGCGCTGCGCGAATTCCAGGCCGATGTGGTGGGGCCCAGCGGGCTGGTGCAGGACGGTGACACCATGTGGATCACCTCGACCCACAATTCCATCATCCTGCATTGCGACCTGAACGGAAAATCTATCGCCAAGTATGTGACGCCGGGCGCGGGCCGCATCTACGAGCGCGAGGACGATCCGCCGGGACGGCGCAGCCCGCTGGCGGTGGCCTGGCCGGACATGCCGCGCGGCATCGGCCCGGCGCAGGCGAATAATGTCGGCAACAACACCGGCAAGGGCCTGCCGCCGGGGCAGTTGCCGCTGGACGCAGAGGAAGGCTCGGCCGGAACCGGCGCGCACGCCATTCTGGTGGATGGCGATTATCTGGTGACGGCGGTTCCGCCCGCGCGGCAGATCTTCTGGATCAACAAGAAGACCTGGAAGATCAAGGCGACATGGCCGGTGCCGGGCAACCGCACCCATGGCATGAGCTGGGGCAGGAACCAGGACAAGAGCGTGGTGTGGTCGTCGGATTCCAACCTCAACTGCTTCTTCCGCCATGACGGCCGGACCGGCGTGATCGCCGAGCGGGTGCAATTGCCGTCCGACTCGCCGGTCATCCACGGCGCCAAGGTGGTGGGTGACTGGATGTATATCTGCGACGATACCGGCTGGATGTGCCGCTTCCGGCTTTAGGGCGCCTGAAAGGACGGCGGCAGGCTCCATGCCGGGCCGCCGCGGCACGCCCGCGTCAGGCAGTTGCCGGCATCTGAGTCCGCTCCGGCTCGGCGAGGCGCGCCGGGGGCAGCAGCAGGGTCATGCAAGTGCCCTTGCCGGGACGGCTTTCGGCGACCAGATCGCCGCCTTGCAGCCGGGCCAGCGCCCGCGAAATCGGCAGGCCCAGGCCGGTGCCCTGCTGGCTGCGGGCCACCTTGGAATCGATCTGGCCATAGTGGGAGAACGCCTTTTCCAGCTGCGCGGCATCCATGCCGACACCGGTATCGGTGACATGCAGCTCCAGGCCGCCATCCGCCGCCCGCCTGGCGCTGATGGTGACGGCGCCGCCATCGGGCGTGAACTTGATGGCGTTGCT
>CALDFO010000317.1 GCA_937942205.1 uncultured Alphaproteobacteria bacterium | reverse complement strand
CAGGTCGTTGCTACAGCCTGCTCGGCATAATTACGCGCTCGGCATAATGGCTCTTTGGTGGCGAAGCGATTCCCACCAAGTTCGCGCTGTTCGATCTGGCCAACTATCCCGGCAAAGTGGTGGGCGACCTGTTCAGCGAGGACGGGTATTTCGCCAATGCCGAGGCGTTCTGGAGCGCCCAGGATGAGGCTATCGCCGTCCGCCGCGATGCGTACCTTGCGGCCAAATGGCCGGAAGTGGTGGTGCTGGAACGAGGCGCGCGCTTTCCCGAATGGGAGTTCGCCAAGACCAGTAAGAAGGCTGGTGGCCGCGTCTATATCGAACCCACCCATACCGGCGAGGTGCGGTTTCATGAAGGGTATCTGACCCAGCGGGAGGCCAGCAAGGTCAAGCCGCGCAAGAAGGACGAAGCCGAGGTCGAAGGCCAAACTGAGGACAAGGCCGAAGCGCGTTCCTCCATCACCAAGCCGCTGCAAAATTATTTGGACTTGCACCGCCTCGCCGCCGTGCGACTAGCGGTCCTGGCCCGTCCGGCGGATGGCTTACGCCTCCTGATTGCCCATGCTGTCGCGGCCAGCGGCAATTGGACCGTGCGCCCCGACAATCGCCGGGCGGAATCCGAAGCGATCCGTGACAGCCTTGCGGCCAGCGAGGCCCAGCAGCTCTTTGCCGCCGAGGCCAAACAGGTTCGCAAACTCCTGGCCCCCGCCTTCCAAGATTTGGACCGGGAGGACGAAGAGCACATTGCGGGGCAGGGCCATGAGGACACCCTGACCGTGCGCGTGTTCCAGCGCCTGCTCAAGCTGAAGGATACCGATGTGGCGCAAATCGCCACTTTTGTCATGGCCGAGACGCTGGCCTCTGGCAGCGCAGTGACCGACTGCTTTGGGGCCTTGGCCAAAGTGGAGGCCCGCGCCCACTGGACCCCGGATCAGACCTTCTTTGACCTGTTGCGGGATCGCGGCGCAGTCAACACCATGCTGGCCGAGGTGTCGGGCAAGAAGGCGGCGGACAAGCTGGTTTCGGCCAAACTGAAAGACCAGAAGGTGGCGCTGGCAACAGCAGCGGCCAGCGCCCCCCACTGGTGCCCCGGCTGGATGCGGTTTCCGGCAGCCTAGCGAAAAGTATCGCCGCCCCGCCCGGGCGGGGCGGCACTTTTCTTGTTCGCGTTGCGGGCGAATCGGATACCCAGACCCGCAACACCGCGTAGCTCCCATCACCGTCATATGACTGCCGCTTCATCCTCGCATTCGCCTCCGCCCAAGCCGCCCAAGAGAAAGAAGCGCCGCAAGTCTGGCCCCGCGCCGCGCGCTGTTGTCGAATTTCCCGCACCAAAATCCACGACCTGGGAAGACCCTGCGACTTTTGCCGAAGCCTTGTCCCTGCACATGGCCCGCCATGGCGACACCTGCGGGACGCTGAGCAAGGCGATAGGTAAGGCCCATCGGCGGCTGGATGTCGCGACCCTTCGCCACTGGGCGAAAGGCAACAAATCACCCCGCACCGTGGAGAGTCTGGCGGTTCTTGCCAGTATCGAGCGACGCTACCGCTTGCCCAAGGCCTATTTCAAAGCGCGCTTGCCGCATCCGTCACGCTCGGCCACCGGACATCGCTTGCAGGATATTGGCTCGGCCGAACGGCGCCGGCTGGCGTGGCACCTGCCGGACGATTTCGATAAGCGCGCATTACAGGAGCAGGCCGATATCTTGGCCTGGGTTCGGCAAAATATTGTCTCCGGTGGCACGGAGTATCGGCGCTATCAGGCCCGCGCCATGAAGCAGCGCTTTGCGGTTCGCTTTCCAGGCTTGGGCGCTGTTGGGGCTTCACCCGATGTCGCGTCCGCCGCGCAGCAAGACGACGAAGACGAGACTGCGCCCACGTTGGATGATGCGGTGCAGGTGCGCGCAACCATCACCGCGCCCCCGCCTTTGGCCCGCGAAATGGCGAGCCTGATCCGGTTCAAGACCGCGACCCTGACCGATATGGGGTTTCAGCGGAACGGCGTGTGGGGTGAGGCGACGGCGCAGCAGAAAATCGAACATCTTGGTCTGCTGTTTGGGGCTATGGTGAGCTCGCCCAAGTCCGATATTGCTGGGCTCGGCGTCGCACCGCATCGCTTGAGTTTTGCGCTTCTGGTCTTTCCGGCGATTTGGGATTGGTATGTCAACTGGCGCGAGAAGCGCCGCGGTTTCTACACCGCCTGGGAAATCGACATGCTGCGGGTTGGTATCGCGTTGACGCGCGCCGATACTGGCTGGCTGCGTCAGAATCCGCAGTTGATGGAACGGCTGGAGCCGGTGCCGGGTCTGCTCACAAGGCGCGATATCATGGCAGCGCGCAAAGATTGGGCGGGAACGTGCGAGGCATTGCACAAACATGCCGCCGCACGGGTCAGGGAAATCCAGCGTGTGGCGCGGGTACACCGCGATCCTTTTGAGCCCATCCTGGCTGTTCTGGAAGCGCCCAGCCCTTTGGCGGAATATCGCAAAATATCTGATGAGATTTTACGCCTGCGCCCGGATGAGCGGCGCTATCCGGTCTGCGCAGCGGAAGCTGTTCGCTCTTATCTCATGTTGCGCCTGGGCATGCATCTGGGACTTCGCCAACGCAATCTGCGTGAGTTGCTGATGTGCCGCAAAGGCGACGTGCCGCGCAGCGAGCGGGTCTTGACCGATCGCAGGCAAGGCGAATTGCGCTGGAGCGAGCGCGACCAGGGGTGGGAAGTCTTCATCCCGTCCGTGGCGTTCAAGAACGCCCAGTCCTCCTATTTCGGCAAACGGCCCTTCCGGCTGGTGTTGCCGAACCTGGAAGGCCTCTATCCCATGCTGGAGGCTTATTTGGATCGTCACCGGGCGGTCCTGTTGCGCGGCGCGGCCGACCCCGGCACATTTTTCGTCAAGACCATGAAGCGGTCCAGCAAGAGCGCTGCCTACGACCAGAACACCTTTTATGAGGCCTGGCGTCTGACTACCCAGCGGTACGGCGTCTTCAATCCTTTTACCGGGCGAGGGGCCATCAAGGGGCTACTGCCCCATGGCCCACACAACATTCGCGATGTGCTGGCCACGCATATTCTCAAACGCACCGGGTCTTATGAGCAAGCCAGCTACGCCATCCAGGACACCCCCGCGATGGTGGCGCAGCACTACGGACGCTTCCTGCCCCAGGACAAGGCGGCCTTAGCGGCCCAAATCCTCAATAAGGTCTGGGAAGCCGCCTGAGCCGCATCTGCCACCCGGCGGCCCGACCGCCACAAGCTCTAGGGCTGGACTCCCAGGAGAGGTTTGTTCTCCTATTGTTCCCATGGATGAGGGGTATGGCATCGAGGATTTGTGGCAAGCCCACAATGCGCGGGTGACGCTTTGGGCCCTATGCCGGCGATGCGGACATGTGGCGGGGTTTCGGCCCTATGACCTGATCCGGCGCTCCCGCAACAGCGACCGCAAATTGTGGGATGTCTCCCGCCGCTTGAAGTGCAAAAGCTGCCAAATGCACGCTACGGTTCTCATCCCCGGCGACCAGGCCCGGCGCAAGCGAGACGAACGATAATGCCAATCGCGGCCGCGTCCGCCCATCTGCCGGAATGGACCGAGTACCGCAGCAAGAGCGGTCTTGATCCGCTGGGCATGCAAAACACCAGCGTCAATCTCTACCAGTCGCTTATTCCCGGCATCGGTAACGTGACTTTGCGGATGCGCTATTACGGCCTCTATGCCTGGTTGAGCGCGACCTATGCCAAGCGTGTTGGGGACACCAATCCCGTCACCTGGCAACGCTATATTCGACGCACCGAGGCACTTTATGCCCTGATCGCCCAGGCGCGCGGCAATGAAGGGGGTATCACCGGCATCCAATGGGCGCAGCGGCGGCTTTCGGGCGACGTGCCGAAGGTGGTCGATTTCGCGGCCGACGCCGAACCCAAGAGTGAAACCTTCTACTTCAAACTGCCCTGGGGCGCCTATGGCTTGGCCTATGCCAGTCAGCTTTCCGAGGTCGGCATTTTTACCGATGTTGTGACCCACGACATTGCCGTGCCCAGCGAAACCGTCGGCGATACGCTGGCGCAAGCGTTCGCCGACGAGCTCGATGACCTGGGACTGCCCTTCTACAACGCAATTGAGCGCGGGCGCGTCAGTCAGGCTGATTTGGAACGGTTCGGCCGCCTGTCGCCGTCGGGCATCCGCAAACAGGCTGCTGAACGCACCTGTTATGAAAATATCCTATTTGCCCGCGCGGGCATCTCCGACGCCAATGCGCTGTCCCGCAAGGCCAGCCTCAGTCTGGTGCTGAAGATCGCAGGGATGCTGAGACGCAGTCCCACACCCGATGATGTGCGCTGGATTCTCTACGCGGGCAGGGACGCCAAGGGCCAGAACTTCGATCCCGGCCCGACTTTGGCAGCCCAAGTGGATCGCTGGCGGGGCTATCAGGCCAATGACCTTTGCCATGTCGCCCTGGAGACGCTGTTGCGCTATTTGCTGGACACGCTGGCAGACTATCCGCGCGGCATTGCGCCTGCGGCGCTGATTGGATTATGCGCCCAGCGGATTGCGGACGCGGCCAGGCCGGGGACAAAAAGCTGGGGCACCTTTGCCGCGTCTATTAAATCTGCCCCCAACAGTTTCGCGCCCTCCGGCGACAGCGAATGGGCGCTGGTACGCGATGTGTTGCCTTCTGGCAGAGAGACGAACTTCTGCTCGACGGAGACGGCTTTTAAGGCGCTGACGCTTCTTGCCATCCTCGACAAGCGCTTCGTGGCAGGCTTGGAGGCGCTCAAGCGTGAGCTGCATCAGCTCGGCAACATGACCGCGTTTCACTCGCTGCTGACAGAATCGCAGTTTCTCCAAGGATGTGCGGACCTGCCGTTTCAAGAGGCTGTGGCGCGGCTGCTGGAAGAGCGGGTTTTGCGACGGCATCTGTGGGTGGCGCTCAAAAAGCTGCGCCACCAGGGCGATTATACCTTCCTGATCGAGACCGATGACGGTCTGATCCGGCTTCGGAAAAAGGACGGGCCCACCCTGACCAACCCCAGGCTGGGGCCGACCATCCAGTTCCTGCGCGACATTCATTTGATTGACGATACGGGTCTGACCCCGCGCGGCCAAAAGGTGCTGGAAGCACCATGAAACTTTACGAACGTTTTGGTGACCGGGGCTTTCATACCAGCATTGTCACCAGTTTCTGTGTCGATTTTGAAGCTTACGAAGACATTGCGCTACCGCGCCTGCGTGGTGCCGGCTGTCACAACAATCTGCTGCTGGTCGATGACAAGATGTTGCGCGAAGCCCTGGACGGCGGGCTGACGCTGCCGCGCTTCGCCGGCCGCTGGTATTCCGCCAGCGGCGTGACGGCTAAGAGTAACGGCGTGTTTCATCCCAAGATCGTGCTGCAGATCGGCCGGGGCGAGGGGCGCATCATTGTCAGTTCGGCCAATATGACCAGTTCCGGCTTGGCCGGAAATCTGGAACTGGCGGGTAGCCTGGGATGCACGGACGAGGCATCGCCGCAGCAGCAGATCATCGCCCAGGTCTGGCAATATGCGAGGGCTCGCCTCGCAGATGCAGGTCTGGCCGTAACCAGCCAACTTGCCTGGGCGGAGGCGCGCACGCCCTGGCTGCGCCGGACGGTTCCCGCGACCGGCGCCGTCACCATGGCCGACGGTACGGTGGCAGCCTTCTTGACGCCACAAGCGCAAGGCATCGGCGCGCAACTGGTGCAGCAGTTGGACGGTGAGCCGGTCAAGCGCTTGGTGGTGTTCAGTCCCTATTGGGACGACAAGCTGGATGGTCTGAAGCACCTCATCGCCCGGCTTGCGCCCGACAAAGTCGCTTTGTTGGTCGATACGGAAACTGGTGAGTTCCCCGTCAAGGCGCTTGGCGGCATCCAGAATCTAACGGTTCATGAGGCCAAAGACTTCTGCAAGGGGCGCTTCTTTCACGCCAAAGCCGTTATCGCGGAAACCCGCAAATGGGATCATGTCCTTTACGGCAGCGCCAATTGCACGGTGGCAGCCTTGGGCAAATCCAACTTTGCCGGCACCAACCATGAAGCCTGTCTTTATAAGCGGCTGCCGTCGGGGCAAACGTTGGACGCGCTCGGTCTGGCAAGTGTGATCGACAAATCCACGGCCGTGGATGCCAAGACCTGGGAACAAACCGAAGCCCCGGACGATGAGCTGGCGGCGCAAAATGTGAAGGCATCGCCAGGCCGGTTTGAATGCCACCTCGATATATTATCTTGGTATCCGCCCGGCGGTGTGGCGCCAGATGGGGCCACGCTGGAATTGCTCAACCTGGAGCGGCAGGTGCTGGACCACGACCTCACGCCGCTGGCAGGGGCGGGCGCGGGCGAGCTGCGGTATCGCTTAGCCGGGGACGCGGTACGCCCTGCTTTTGCACGGATTCGCTGCGAAGATGGCTCGGTCTCGGCGCTGGCAATTGTCAGCCTTGTCGATGTTATTCGGCAGGAAGCGCGGGAACAGCACTCCAGATCAGCCGAGCAGGCCGCCTTGCGGCTGGCGGATGAAACCGAAGCCGAGCTGTTGCTTCTCGATGTGTTCGATGTGCTGGAAGCGGCTGAGGCCCGGCTCAATCAAGAACCGGAACCGGCCAGCTTCGCGGGCCGCCGCAAGAAGGCGGACGAGAAGGGCAGTGAGCAATTTCGCACACTGGATTATGAGAGTTTCATAGCCGGTCGCCGTCCGCCGGAATCCTCATCGACACTGTTCGCCAACAGTCTGGCGGGCAGTGAGCTTTCCTTGGTTCGCAACTTTCTCAACCGTATTATCGGACTTGGCGCGGCCGAGGACACACCAGACGACGAGGACCAGCTTGCCTCGGCCTTCAATTTGGGCGACGACACCAGCGACCCGGACGCGGCAATGGCGGCGGCGGGTGAGACGGGCATTGACCCGTCGCAGCGTACCGCCGACGAGGAAGGCAAGCAGGAGCGCCAACGCTTGGCGGCACAGCGCAAGGCTTCGCGCGCCCAGATCGTCCAGGCCGCCACGCAGTTTGTGAAGAAAATCGGCCTTCGCAAGCAAGCGGGCGCGCTGACCACGCTGGATATCCTACGACTGCGCGCTTTGCTGATGATCGTTGTGGCTGCGGGGCATGGCCGGGCGGCGTCGGCGTTGGATAGCGAGACGTCCTCGCTGCAAGTCCTGCCGCGTGAGGACAGCGAAGAGAGTTGGCCCCGCCTCATCGGCCGTATCCTATTTGGGGTATTTGATGGTGCCGATCCGGCTATTGGGCATGTCCAACTGGAGACTGCGGGGGAGCATATCGCCGAGGACATTCTGGAATGCTGGGCTACCTGCTTTTGGTGCATACAGGCGGCTTTTGCCGCCCCGCGCTCAGCAACAGAGCGCAAATTGTTGCCCAAGCGTATTGGTCCGTTGATGGACAAAATCTATGTGGCGACGGGATTGACCGCACTGGAGTACGCGTCACCACCTGTGGTCGCCGTCATGACCAAGATGAATGAGCGGTTTTGCGCGCGCCTGGGGCTCGATGCTGCGGCCCAGAAAAAGGCGCACGACGAACAGGTTCAGCGCGTTCTCGATTGCCGGGATGCGGCCCCAGCGCCGCAGCGCGAGCTGGGTGCCAGTCGGGCGGCCAATCCGACAAAACGCAAGTAATTCTACCGGGCGGCCTTGGTTGGCGCGCTAGCCAATGCGGGGCAAGGTGAGTGCCCGCGCGCCGTTCAAGCCCTTCGGCGTCCCATCTGCATTATCCCCGCGGGCTGTTTTCGGATGTGGACTGATCGGCATTTGGCGTTGTCGGCTTTGCCGGGCGGGGGCAGTCCATTGCTGGCCCATGCCGGTCTAGGGGGTGACGACCAGGCAGGCATTTTCGTCTTGGCATGGTGCGGGACGTCCATTCTCCCTTGCTGTGGGCGATAACCTACGGGGGGGTCCGGGCCTTCCGAAACCATCGCCGCCAGGTTTTTTCCCCGCCGTGCTCGCCCCTTCGGTGCTTGCGCGCGGCTCCTCGCGCCCAAGGCTTCGCCTTTCCAAAAAACCTGTCCGCTCCGGTCTTCCGCTGCGCTTCAGCCTTGCAGGTTCGGGTGCCCGTCCGCCGCCCGAAACGGTTCGCCATCGCAAGGGAGATTGGTCTCCCGCGACACACAATGGAGACTGCAATGCCTGCTATCGGTCACGTCACCAAGTCCAAGGACGGCAACTTCAAGGGCCAGCTCAAGACGCTGTCTTTCCGCGCCCCGGTCGAAATCCTGCAGAACAACGCCAAGAATGGCGACACCCAGCCCGACTATCGCATCTACAGCCAAGCGGTGGAGATCGGCGCTGGCTGGGTCCGCAAGGGCAAGACTTCCGGCGAAGACTATGTCTCGTTGAGCCTTGCCGATCCCGCCTTCGGACCCAAGAAGCTGTACGCCAACCTCGGCCGTGCCGCCGGGCAGGACGACGACTGCGTGTTCGCCGTCATCTGGAACCCGGCAGACTGAGCGCGGACCCGGCCCCCGCGCATGGCGCGGGGGCCTCGCCTTTGCTACAACTGGCGAATCTCGCGACTCGTATTTTTCGCCAGTATCCAGGTCCGTGAACGTGCGCCACTGTTCATGCGGGGGGCTCGGCAGCTCCTGTTGTCGCGCCCACCGTCAACACGATAATGGTGAGGCGTTGGTATGATGGAAGCGAAACCGGGAGCGCCGTCGGCGCGCTCCCAAAGCCCCTTTTACACTCCCGTTCAAGCCGCCGATTTCGTCAAACTGTCCTGGCGAACGCTCGAAAAAATGCGCCGGAACGGTGACGGACCCGCCTTTCGCAGGCATGGCCGCTACATTCGCTATCATATCGACGATCTCGAAGCCTGGTCGCAATCACACGCGCACTCTGTCGTCCATGAAAGCCCGCGCGCTTAGTGTGCTCGCGGCGCTGGTGGCGGCCGGCTGCGCCTTCCAGTTGGTGATTGCGCCGACGCCGCTGCTGGTCTGGAACATGACCGCAAGCGCCCCTCTTGGCTTGTACCGGCGCTCGCTTGGCGCACCACAAAACGGGGATTGGGTTCTTGTTTGGCCGCCGCAACGGGCCGCAGACCTTGCCGCGCACCGAGGCTATCTCCCGAGAGAT
>CALDFO010000316.1 GCA_937942205.1 uncultured Alphaproteobacteria bacterium | reverse complement strand
GCCTCCATCGCGGGGGTGGAGTCGCTGAGTGAATCCTTCCTGACCGGCCTGCAGGACCAGGGCCAGGTGCTGCTGGGCGGCGATGTCTCGGTCAGCCTGGTGCATCGCCCGGCCACGCCGGAGCAATTGGCCTGGCTGGAAAAACAGGGCCGCGTGTCCCAGACCAAGACCATGCGGGCGATGGCCTATGTCCTGCGCGAGGGCGAACCGCGCGAGCGTCAGTTGATGGACCTCAAGGCGGTGGACGCCAATTGGCCGCTGTTCGGCGCGCCCGTGCTGCGCCCCGCCGACCGGCTGAGCGAGGTGATCGCCTGCGAGGACGATGGTGTGTGCGGCGTGGCGGCGGAACAGAGCCTGCTGGATCGGCTGAAGGCGGAGCGCGGCGACCTGCTGCGGATCGGCGACGCCACCTTCCGGGTGATCGCGGCGCTGGACAAGGAGCCCGACCGCATCTCCACCGGATTCAATCTGGGCCCGCGCCTCTTGATGTCGGACAAGGGCCTGCCCGCCACCGGCCTGGCGGGACCGGAAAGCCTGGTGAACTACAATTACCGCATCGCCCTGCGCCCCGGCCTGACCATCGCCGGGTTCAAGGCCGGCGCCGAAAAAGCCTTTCCCGATGCGGGCTGGAATATCCGCGACCGCACCGACGCGGCGCCGGGCATCCGCCGCTTTGTCGAACAGCTCACCATGTTCCTGACCCTGGTGGGGCTGGTGGCGCTGGGCGTGGGTGGGGTGGGCGCGGGCCAGTCCATCACCGCTTTCCTGGACCGCAAGCGGGCCGACATCGCCATCCTCAAGGCGGTGGGGGCCAGCGGCGGCCTGGTCTTTCTCACATACTTCCTGCAGGTGATGCTGGTGGCCATGGTGGCGGCGGCGCTGGGGGCGGCGATCGGCGCGGCCCTGCCCTTCGCGGCGGTGTGGCTCTATGGCGACCTGCTGCCGGTGCCGCCCACCTTCGGCTTCTATCCGCTGCCCATCCTGCTGGCGCTGGCCTTCGGCCTGTTGTCGGCGGTGGCCTTCGCGGTGCCGCCCTTGAGCCGCGCCCGCGCCGTGCCGCCCGCCGGGCTGTTCCGCGACACCGTCACCCCCGCCCGGCCGGAAGGACAAAATCTCTAACGCGGCATCGCCCTGGCGGCGGCGCTGGGCGTGGCGCTGCTGACCCTGGTGCTGGCGCCCTCGCCTGTGTTCGCCGGGCAGTTCCTGGTGGGCGCGGTGGCGGCGTTGGCGCTGTTGCGGCTGCTGGCGGAAGGTTTGCGGCGGGCCATCGCCGCCCTGCCCCGGCCCCGCTCGCCCATCGTGCGGCTGGCCTTTTCCAACCTGGTGCGGCCGGGCGCGGCCACCGGCGGGGTGGTCAC
>CALDFO010000315.1 GCA_937942205.1 uncultured Alphaproteobacteria bacterium | reverse complement strand
GGAAGTGTGGTGATTTCGGGGGCGGGGTACCATGCCGGTGGATTGCTCACAACCGGCCCCTTCCGGCCATCCGCCGGGCGGGCTAGAACCGGGAAAATGGCTGAAAATACCGACACTTTCCGGGGCGCCGTCGCCCTGCCCGACCTGGAGGCCACCACCCGGCTGGGCGGCGGCATCGCGGCCGGGCTGAAGCTGGGCGATGCCGTGGCGCTGTGGGGCGATCTGGGGGCGGGCAAGACCACCCTGGCCCGCGCCATCCTGCGGGCGCTGGGCGTGACCGGCGAGGTGCCCAGTCCCACTTTCACCCTGGTGCAGGGCTATGACACGGCGCGCCTGCCGGTGAGCCATTACGATCTCTATCGCCTCAAACAGGCGCGCGAGATCGAGGAACTGGGCTTCGACGACGCGCTGGCGGACGGCGCGGTGCTGGTGGAATGGCCCGAACGCGCCCCCGAAGCGCTGCCGCCCGACGCGCTGCATGTGCGGCTGTCGCTGGTGGACGGCGCGCGGCAGGCCCGGCTGACCGGACCGGCGCGCTGGGAAAGCCTGATGCATGTCTGAGCGCCAGATGTCTGACCGTCAGGCGCAGATGCGGGAATTCCTGGACCGCGCCGGATGGGGCGCGGCCGACATCGCGCCGCTGCCGGGCGACGCCTCCACCCGCCGCTATGCGCGGCTGGCGCTGGGCGCGCGCAAGGCGATGCTGATGGACCAGCCGCAGGGCGCGGAGACACCCGCCGCCCCGCCGGATACCAGCGCGGCGGAACGTGCCGCGCTGGGCTACAACGCGGTGGCGCGGCTGGCCGGGGCCGATTGCGCCCGCTTCGCGGCGGTGGCGGAGCATCTGCGCGGTCAGGGGCTTTCGGCGCCGGAGATTTACGCCGCCGATCATCCAAACGGCTTTGTCATCCTGGAAGACCTGGGCGACGACCTGTTCGCCGATGTGCTGGCGGCGGGCGGCGATGAAGAGGCGCTCTATCGCGCCGCCGTCGAAGTGCTGGCGCGGCTTCACCGTTATGATGCGCCTTTTTATTTACCCCCTCCGGTTTCAGCTTCCGCCCGGTCCGCTACGCTCTTTGCCTATGA
The DNA here is from genome assembly GCA_937942205.1 of uncultured Alphaproteobacteria bacterium. GTDB lineage: Bacteria > Pseudomonadota > Alphaproteobacteria > Micropepsales > Micropepsaceae > Rhizomicrobium. Next base: position 741 of record CALDFO010000315.1, on the reverse strand, counting down.
CAGCACCGCGCTGCTGGCCGAGACGGACCTGTTGACGGAATGGTTCCTGCCGCTGGCGCTGGGCCGCGCCGCCACGCCGGACGAGGTCGCCGACCATCGCGCCCTGTGGACGGCGGCGCTGGACGGCATCGGCGCGGGACGGCGTGTGCTGATCCACCGCGACTATCATGCCCAGAATCTGCTCTGGCTGCCGCGGCGCGCGGGCGTCGCGCGTGTCGGGCTGATCGATTTCCAGGATGCGGTGGCGGGCAGCCCCGCCTATGACCCGGTCTCGCTGATCGAGGATGCGCGGCGCGATGTCAGCCCCGCCGTCGCCCAGGCCGCCACGGCGCATTACCTGTCCGCGATGGCGGCGCAGGGCACGCCGCTGGACGAAGCCGCCTTCCGCCGCGAGATGGCGGTGATGGCGGCCCAGCGCAACGCCAAGATCGTGGGCATCTTTGCCCGTCTCTACCGGCGCGACGGCAAGGCGCGCTATCTGGATCTGCTGCCGCGCGTCTGGGGCCATCTGGAACGCGACCTGGCCCATCCCGCGCTGGCGGACTTGCGGGCCTGGTATGACCGCGCCATTCCGGCAGGCCAACGCAGGAGGATCGCGGCGTGAGCGTCACCGCGGCGATGATCATGGGGGCCGGGCTGGGTACACGGATGCGGCCGCTGACCGACGACCGGCCCAAGCCGCTGATCCCGGTGCTGGGCAAGCCGCTGATCGACCATGCCATCGACCGGCTGGTGGCGGCG
>CALDFO010000314.1 GCA_937942205.1 uncultured Alphaproteobacteria bacterium | reverse complement strand
AAACTTACCCGTTAGCGGCGATGCGGGCGTCGTTGGCGGGCACCGGCAGGGCAACGCCCGCCGCATCCTCGATCAGCAACGCGGTGGCCAGCGCCTGGGCCGCCTGTTCGGGCGTCACCAGCGCATCGGTCCCGGCCCGGGCGGCGGCAACGAACCCGGCCACGGATTCGCCCAGGGGATCGCCCACTTCCAGCGCGCCGATCGGGCGGGGCGTGGTGTTGGTGACGGTGCGGGAGAGGAAGTCGATCTCCACCACGCCATCGGCATAGACGGCGCGCAAGCCGCGCTTGCGCTCCGGCGCGATACGGCTGGTTTCCAGCCGGGCGACGGTGCCGCCCGCGAAGGTCAGGCGGGCCGATATTTCATCCGCATGGGGGCCGTATTCGATCAGCGCCGTGGCCGCAACATCGGTCACCGCGCCCGGCACCAGCGTATGCACCAGGTCCAGGTCGTGGATCATCAGGTCCAGCACGGCGGAGACATCGTCGCCACGGCCGGTCCAGGGGCCCTGGCGCCAGCAGGTGATTTCCAGCGGGGTTTCGGCCAGGTCCAGCAGGCCGGTGCGGGCGAAGACGAACCGCTCCTGATGGCCGACGGTCAGCACCTTGCCCATGCTGCGGGCCAGCGCCACCAGTTCGGCGGCTTCTTCCTGGGTGGTGGCGATGGGCTTTTCCACCAGCACATGCGCGCCGGCGTTGAGGAAGGCACGCACGATGGGGGCATGGGTGATGGCGGGCGAGCAGATGCTGACCAGATCCACCTTGCCCAGCAGTTCGCGCCAGTCGGCCACGGCCTTGCAGCCGTAATGGGCGGCGGCCTTGGTGCGGGTCTCGGCCGCCGGATCGGCGATGGCGAACAGTTCCACACCGTCCAGGGCGGTATATTTGGAGGCGTGATGATGACCGAACACGCCCGCGCCGATCACGGCGGCTTGCAGCGGTCCATTTTCCGGTACGCGGCGGCGAAGGAACAAGACTCGAAATTCCCCAGCGAAAATCTGGCCGTATAAGGACTCCGCCGGGGCGGCCCCGCCAGCAAACAAATGTTCCTTTTTGTTACCAAATAACCCGTTGTTCTATTTGATATTTTCCGGGGATGAGGCCATCAGCGAGGCCAGCGCGGCCACGATCAGATAGACCAGCATCAGCGGCGCCAGCCCGATCAGCACGCCGCCGGTGATGTCGGCAAAGGCGCTGCAGTTCAGCCAGGGATAGGCCGAGCCCACGAACAGGAACTGGATGCACAACACCGCCACCAGCCCGAAGAGAAAGGCGCGCAAGGTGGGTCCCAGCGCCTGGGGGCGGCTTTGTGACTCCAGCCGGATCAGCCCGGCCTGAAGCTTCAGCCGCGAGGCGGCGCTGGCCAGGAAAATGATGGCGAGCAGCCAGGTGAAGGCGGCGGCAAAGGCCCGCCCGCCGTCCAGGGTGCAGGCTTCCAGGGCATGAACCAGCGCCCGCTGGCCCGGCACCACGAAGAAGATGGCCCGCTCCAGCGCCCCGGCCCCGCTCCCGTCTATCATGTCGGCCGCCACAAACGCCTGGTTGAAAAAACTCAGGATCACAAAGGCGACGAACACCGTCTCGTTGAAGCCCGGCATCAGATGGCGCGGCCGCAGCCGCGCCAGCAGCGGCGTGCCGGTGAAATGGCCTGCCGAAACCCCGAAACCGCCTACGAACAGCAGGCCCATGGCGATGAACAGCAGTGCGCAGATGGCGATGGCCGGAAAGGATTGCGGCACGGTCTGGCCCGCCAGCCAGGCCAGCCGCATGGCATGGGCCGCCGCGAACAGGCAGAAAATGATCCAGCCTTTCGCCAGAAGCCGCGCGATGCCCATTTTACCCTCAAGCCCGTGCGCGGCGGGTCCACTTGCTTCTTCGCTCCGCTCAGTCGCGGCGGGCCCGGCGCGCGCACGGGCCGCAGGCGTCAGGCGGAGGCGGCCAGGCCCTGGCTTTTCATCCGCTCGTCGCGGATACCTTCCGCGATCAGAAAGGCCAATTCCAGCGCCTGGCTGGCGTTGAGGCGCGGGTCGCAGGCGGTCTGGTAACGGTCCTGCAGATCCACTTCCTTCAGGCCCTGGGCGCCGCCCAGGCATTCGGTGACGTTCTGGCCCGTCATCTCGAAATGCACGCCGCCGGCATGGGTGCCCTCGGCGCGGTGGATGGCGAAGAAGCCGCGGACTTCCTCCAGAACGCGCTCCACCGGCCGGGTCTTGTAGCCCGACTGGAGCTTGATGGTGTTGCCGTGCATGGGATCGGACGACCAGACCACCGACGCGCCCTCGCGCTTCACCGCGCGCACCAGCGGCGGCATCTTCTCGGCGATCTTGTCGGCGCCGAAACGGGCGATCAGGGTCAGGCGGCCCGGAACATTCTGCGGATTCAGCGTCGCGATCAGGCGCAGCAGGTCGTCCGGCTCCAGCGACGGGCCGCATTTCAGACCGATCGGATTCTTGATGCCGCGCATGAATTCGACATGCGCGCCGTCGAGCTGGCGGGTGCGGTCGCCGATCCACAGCATGTGGGCGGATGTGTCGTACCAGTCGCCGCTGGTGGAATCCACGCGCGTCATCGCCTGCTCATAGGGCAGCAGCAGCGCCTCATGGCTGGTGTAGAAGTCGGTGCCGCGCAGCTGCGGCACCGAATCGGAGGTGATGCCGCAGGCGGCCATGAAATCGAGCGTTTCGGAGATACGCTGCGCGAGACCTTTATATTGTTCGCCGGCCGGCGAGTCCGCGATGAAGCCCAGCATCCAACGATGGACATTGTGCAGGTCGGCATAGCCGCCTTGCGCGAAGGCGCGCAGCAGGTTCAGCGTCGCCGCCGACTGGGCGTTGGCCATCAGCAGGCGCTGCGGATCGGGAATGCGCGCCTCGGGCGTGAACGCGCCGCCGTTGATGTTGTCGCCGCGATAGGAGGGCAGCCTGACCGCTCCTTGCGTCTCGAAATCGTCGGAGCGCGGCTTGGCGAACTGGCCCGCGATGCGGCCCACCTTCACCACCGGCACGCCCGCGGCGAAGGTCAGCACCACCGCCATCTGCAGCAGCACCCGGAAGGTGTCGCGGATATTGTCGGGATGGAATTCGGCGAAGCTCTCGGCGCAGTCGCCGCCCTGCAGCAGGAAGGCCTTGCCTTGCGCCACCTGGCCCAGCGCGGCCTGCAGGTTGCGGGCCTCGCCCGCGAACACCAGCGGCGGATGGGTTTTCAGTTGCGCGAGCACGCGGTCCAGCGCCGCCTTGTCCGGGTAATCCGGCATCTGGCGCGCGGGTTTGCTCTGCCAACTCTGCGGGGACCAACTGGTGGCCACGCTTTTCTCCTTCAAAAACAATGCTGTGGATATAGGCGATCGACCGCCACATTACCAGACATGGCGGACGCATGGGTGAACGGCGCAAAAGGCGCGGCCGGACAGGGGGTTATGGGCGGCCCGGGGCGTGTTGCCGCCTTGACCCCGGCGCCCGGCGGGACATCTAGTGGGGTTCGTCCCCCAAGCGAGCCGTGACCCCATGCCCGA
>CALDFO010000313.1 GCA_937942205.1 uncultured Alphaproteobacteria bacterium | reverse complement strand
GTGGTGGGCCGCACCTCGCCCTATTCGCTCTATAGCGAGAAACTGGTGACCTTCGAGGACGACCAGGGCGCCTATGACCAGAAGGACGCGGCGGGCTTCATCAAGCTCAACGCCCTGCGCCTGCGCACCCTGGCCCAGCGCAAGGCGCAGGCGAACAAGACGAAGTAGGAGCGCGCGATGGCGGGGAACGACGACCAGATCGCCTATTGGAACGGCCCGACCGGCGAGAAATGGGCCCGCTTCCAGGAGCGGATGGACGCCAATCTGCGTGAGGCCTCCCAGGCGGTGCTGGCTCTGGCGGCCCCCCGGCCCGGCGAGCGGGTGCTGGATATCGGCTGCGGCGCGGGCAGCACCAGCCGCGATCTGGCGGCGCTGGTCGGCCCCACCGGCCATGTGACGGCGGTGGACGTGTCGCGCCCGCTGCTGGACCGGGCCCGCCGCGCCGCCAATCCGCCCAACCTGGACTTCCTGGAGGCAGACGCCGCCAGCCATCCCTTCGCGGCGGACCATGACCTTCTGTTCTCCCGTTTTGGGGTGATGTTCTTCGACCAGCCGGTGGCGGCGCTGGCCCATCTGCGCGGCAGCCTGAAACCGAGCGGCCGGCTGGCCTTCGTCTGCTGGCGGCCCGCGGCCGAGAATGAATGGGTGACCCTGCCGCTGGGCGTGGCCAAGACCCTGGTGCCGCCGCCGCCTGTCACCGACCCCCACGCGCCTGGACCCTTCGCCTTCTCCGATCCCCAGCGCCTGCGGACCATCCTGGCCGAGGCGGGCTTCCAGGCGATCGCGGTCACGCCCTTTGACGGCCATATGGACCTGGGGGAGGCTCCCACCGATGCCGCCTTCCAGATGGTCAATCTGGGCCCCACCGCCCGGCTGCTGCGCGAGGCCGATGACGCCACGCGCCAGCGCGTGGAAGCGGCGGTCGCCGAAAGCTTCGCGGCCCGCCAGAAGGCGGGTGGAGACCTGCGGTTGGGCATCGCCTGCTGGTGCGTCAGCGCACGGGGCTGACACTCACCTTATCTATGAAGACTCGCCTGTAATTATTTGAATCATAAATAAATTACAGACGACCACCGCTTCCCGGCACCGCGATGTTGGCAGGCGCATAAACGCGGCTCGCTCTTTCCTCCCCCGCAGGCGGGGGAGGATGTCCCTGCCTGTCCGGGCGCGCCTAGATATCCACCGAGGCGTACAGCGCGTTGTCCTGGATGAACTCGCGGCGGGGCTCCACCACATCGCCCATCAGCTTGGCGAACAGCTCCCCGGCCTGGTCGGCATGTTGGACCTTCACCACCAGCAGGCTGCGGGCATTCTCGTCCAGGGTGGTCTCCCAGAGCTGTTCCGGGTTCATCTCGCCCAGCCCCTTGTAGCGCTGGAGCGACAGGCCCTTGCGGCCCCATTCGAAGATGGCGTCCAGCAGTTCGGAGGGGCTGCGGACCTGGATCGTCTCGTCCTTGCGGCGCAGGACGCCCACCCGCAGATAGGTCTCCTGAAGCTCCTTGGCCATCCGGTCCAGGCGGCGGGCGTCGGCGCTGCCGATCAGCGCCCCGTCCACCGCCACGGCCTCGCGCACCCCGCGCACGGTGCGCCAGAAGCTCAGGCCGCCATCGCTGGTCGGCTCGCCATGCCAGCCGCGCTCATATTCCTCCGACAGGGTATCCAGCCGCTGGGCGATATAACGAGCCGCCTCCGTGGCCTTGGCGGGGTCGGACAGGACATCGGGGTTCAGGGCCCCGGCGATGGCCGCCTGTTCCAGCACGAAGCGGGGATAGTGGCGGGGAAAGCCGTTCAGCGCCGCCACCGCCTGGCGGGCATGGGCGATCAGCTCGTCCAGATGCGCGCCGGTCACCGTCTGGCCGTCATGCAGGGTCAGCACCGCGCCCGCCGCGCCCTCGGCCACCAGATAGTCCTGCAGGTCGGCTTCGTCCTTGAGATAGCGCTCGGACTTGCCGCGCGCCGCCTTGTAGAGGGGCGGCTGGGCGATGTAGATGTGGCCGCGCTCGATCAGCTCCGGCATCTGCCGGTAGAAGAAGGTCAGCAGCAGGGTGCGGATATGGGCGCCGTCCACATCAGCGTCGGTCATGATGATGATCTTGTGATAACGCAGCTTGTCGGCGTTGAACTCCTCCCGCCCGATGCCGGTGCCCAGGGCGGTGATCAGGTTCACGATCGCCTCGCTGGACAGCATCTTGTCGAAGCGGGCGCGCTCGATATTGAGGATCTTGCCGCGCAGGGGCAGCACCGCCTGGTTGGCGCGGTTGCGGCCTTGCTTGGCGCTGCCGCCGGCGCTGTCGCCCTCGACGATGAACAGTTCGCTCTTGGCCGGGTCGCGCTCCTGACAGTCGGCCAGCTTGCCGGGCAGGGAGGCGCCGTCCAGCGCCCCCTTGCGGCGGGTCAGCTCGCGCGCCTTGCGCGCGGCCTCGCGG
>CALDFO010000312.1 GCA_937942205.1 uncultured Alphaproteobacteria bacterium | reverse complement strand
GCGGTTCGTCCTATGGCCAGCGCGAGCAGGGCTTCTCGGCGGTGGAGTTCTTCACCCAGATCAAGACGGCTTATTCCTTCTCGTAAGCCCTCTTACGTCGCTTGCTGCATCGCAATGTGAAAAGGGCCGCGCCAGCGGCCCTTTTCTTTTGGCGGCGCGGGGGGCTAACCTCGTCTCAACATGGGAGGGGGAAACACCATGGCACCTGCAATCAGGGGTATCTGCGCCACCGCACTGCTGTTCGCCGGTCTGGCCGGGACCGCCGAGGCGCAGCCGCGCGCGCGTCAGCAATCGCCGTCTTATGGCTATGTTTTCGCCGAATATGACTATTACAGCGGTGGCGGGTCGCTGAATGGCGGCGGCCTGGGCGCGGGTTGGCGCATCAACCGCTATCTCGGCCTGCAGGGCGGTGGTCAGTATACGCGCAAATCCGGCGTCGATATCACCAATGCGTATCTTGAAGCGCTCATGGCTTTTCCGCTAACCCAGCGCCTGGGCGTTTATGCCTCGATCGGCGGCGCCTATGCCGAAGCCTCGGCCAGCGCCGGGCCGGTCACGGTCTCCATCGGCAGAAGCGGCTATCGCGCGGGCGTGGGGTTGGAATATTGGCTGACTCAAAGCTGGGGCCTGCGCGCCGGATTCCATCGGCAAAATGCCGGCGGGGTTGCGGATGACATCGGTGTCGGCATCGCCTACCGTTTCTGAAAGATAAAGGGAGATACCGATGGTGCGTAAAATTCTGGCATCCGCCTGCCTGCTGGCGCTGTCGGGCACGGCGGCCTTGGCCGACATCGCCATTTCGGGCCAGGATGGCAAGCAGGTGCGCGCGGGCGACGGTCTGCCCATGACGCCCACGCCCGACAGCGTGGCGGTGATCGAATTCTCCAGCAGCAAGGCGCCGCGGGTGATCGGCAGCATCGAGGTTTGTTCCACCCAGATGGGGCCGCCCGCGGCGCTGGCGGTGGCGCGCGATTACAGCTTTGTGCTGGCGGCCTGTCCGCAGAAGATCGGCGAGGGCGGCAAGAATGTCTCCGAAAAGCTGGTGTCGGTGATCGGGCTGGACGACGTCACTAAGCCCAAGCTGCTGCAGCAGGTCGAGGCGGGCGAGGGCACCACCGCCGTCTATCTCAACAAGGCCGGCACGGTGGCGCTGGCCACCGGGGTGGGCGACGACACCATCACCCTGTTCACCATCAAGGACCGCAAGCTGACCCGCGCCAGCCAGGTCAAGCTGGAAGCCAAGGCCGAGCCGCGCGAGATCCTGATCGCTGAGGACGGCAAGACCGCCTATGCCCTGCGCTTCGGCGACGGCAAGGTGACCAAGCTGGCGATCACGGGCGACCAGCTTTCGCGCGTGACGGATTGGGATGTGGGCGTGCAGCCCGATGGCGGCGCGCTGACCCGCGACGGCCGGTGGCTGATCGTCAACAATTTCGGCGGCGCGCCCGGCACCCCCAAGGGCAACGGCGCCACCACCGTCACCGACACCCGCACCGGCAAGATCACCTATGCGGTGGAAGTGGGCGCGCTGCCCGAGGTCGTGGCGCTGTCGCCGGACAACAAATATGTGGCGCTGGTGATCGGCAACGGCTCGGCCACGGTCCGCAATGCCCCCAACTATGACAGCGTGTTCGGCAAGCTGTCGCTGTTCGCGGTGGGCCAGGGGAAGGCGCAGGGCACCCTGATCCATATCACCGATGCCCAACTGGGCCATGCCTGCCAGGGCGCGGTGTGGAGCGACGACGGCAAGCGCCTGTTGGTGCAGTGTTCCGTCGAGCGCGACATCCGGGTGTTCGATTTCGACGGGAAGGCGCTGACCGAGCGGCCCGAAGCGGTGCTCAAGATGGTGTCGCGGCCCGGCGCGATGGTCACCAACAAGACCCGCTGAATTTAGGGCTTGATAAGCGCCGCCGCCGCCCGCAAATAGCCCGCGATGGCGCCGCTTCTGCACCTGAAGGATATTTCCGTCGCTTTT
>CALDFO010000311.1 GCA_937942205.1 uncultured Alphaproteobacteria bacterium | reverse complement strand
GAGCCGGTATCGGCGGGGGACTTGAACCTGCCTGAGCCGGAGGAAACCGGCGCGACCTTCGCCGCCAATGCCGAACTCAAGGCGCTGGCGGCGGCGCGCGGCGGGCAGCATCCCGCCTTGGCCGACGACAGCGGATTGTGCGTGGACGCGCTGGACGGCGCGCCCGGCATTTACTCGGCGCGCTGGGCGGGGCCGACCAAGGACTTCCGCATCGCCATGACCCGCATCCGGGACGAACTGCGGCACAAGGGCCTGACCGGCAGCACGGCGAAATTCGTCTGCGCCCTGACGGTGGCGCTGCCCTCGGGCGAATACCGGACTTTCGAGGGTGAAGTGCAGGGCACGCTGACCTTCCCGCCGCGCGGCGAGCACGGCTTCGGCTATGATCCCATCTTCATCGCCGATGGCATGGACCAGACCTTCGCCGAAATCGACCCGGCGCAAAAACACGCCATGAGCCACCGCGCCCGGGCCTTCGAGACGCTGCTGCACAGCCACATCTTCGATGAGTCGCTTTAGTCTCCTCTCATTCGTCATGGCCCGCGTCTGCGGGCCATCCAGTTTTGCCGGACCTGAACTGGATGGCCGGGTCCCCCGGATCGCGCTGCGCGCGACCGGAGGATGGCTGGGCCATGGCGACTGGGGCGGGTGATGAGTTTCGGCGTCTATGTCCATTGGCCGTTCTGCGCCGCCAAATGCCCCTATTGCGATTTCAATTCCCATGTCCGCAGCCAGCCGGATGAGGACGGCTGGGTGGACGGCATCCTGGCCGAACTGGACTGGGTGGCGCGCGCCCTGCGCGAACGCCCGGTGGTGGAAAGCGTGTTCTTCGGCGGCGGCACGCCCTCGTTGATGACGGGCCGCGCGACGGAGCGCATCCTGGCGAAGATCGCCGCCTTATGGCCGATGGCCAATGATGCCGAGATCACGCTGGAGGCCAATCCGGCCTCCGCCGACGCAGGCCGCTTTGCCGACTATCGCGCCGCGGGCGTCAATCGCGTTTCGCTGGGGGTGCAGGCGCTGAACGACGCCGACCTCAAGGCGCTGGGCCGCCTGCATGACGCCGCCGAGGCGCAAGCGGCGCTGAGGATGGCGATGGCGACCTTCGATCGCGTCTCGCTCGATCTGATCTATGCCCGCCCGGACCAGAGCGAGGCGCAATGGCGCGACGAACTGAAACAGGCGCTGGCCTTCGGCACCGAGCATCTGTCGCTCTACCAGCTCACCATCGAGCCGGAAACGCCCTATGCGCTGCTCTATCGCAACGGCCAGTTGCACATCCCGGACGAAGACTTGGCGGCGGGCCTGTATGAGACGACACAGGAATTGACGGCGGCGGCGGGCCGTCCCGCCTATGAAATCTCCAATCATGCCCGGCCCGGCGCGGAGAGCCGCCACAATCTGATCTATTGGCGTTATGGCGATTATGCCGGGGTCGGCCCCGGCGCCCATGGCCGCATCGCGCGGAACGGCCGGCGCACCGCCACCGCCGCCATCAAGTTGCCCGAACGTTGGCGCGAAGCGGTGACGCGGCAGGGGCATGGCTTTGCCGAACAGGTCACGATCTTTGACGGCGATGCGGCGCGCGAGCATCTGCTGATGAACCTGCGCCTGTCCGAGGGACTGGACCTGGACAGGTATCAGACGCGCTGGGGCGCGCGGCCTTCGGCCCAGCGGATCGCGGAACTGGAAGACCTAGGACTGGTGCGGCTGAATGGCGCCGTGCTGACCACAACAGCGCATGGCCGCCTGCTGCTGAACCGCGTGATCGAGGCCCTTCTCGACTAAGAAACGAATTCCAGAGGCCCGCCTCCCCCTTCATGCGAAGCATGGAAAGGGGGAGGTGGTTTCAGCGTGCGACGGGAGCGAAGCGACCGAGCGAAAGCTGAAACCGGAGGGGGTTATTGAAAGAAAATAAGTTGGATTCCCGCTTTTGCGGGAATGACAATTTAGGCCAAAGCACAGGCCCGCCTCCCCCTTGTGCGCGAAGCGCACCCAAAAGGGGGAGGTGGTTTCAGCGTGCGAAGCCGACCTCTTGGGAGGCAAGCGAAAGCTGAAACCGGAGGGGGTTAGCTAAAAAACAATCAGGAATTCTTCCCTTGAAACGTCGTCGGCGCGGGGCTGACCACGATGGGGCCGTTCGGCGTCATTTCCAGCACCGCCAGCCCGCGTTCGGAGGTACCGTCGGCATTGAAGCGGAAGATGCCGTTCACGCCCGAAAAACCGTTGGGGTCCATCAAGGCCGCCGGGGTGAAGCGATGATAGGCCGGGCCCTGGCTCAGCAGCGCCACCAGCGACATGGCGTCATAGGCCAGCGACGACAATTGGACGGGGGCCGCGCCGAAGGCGGTGCGGTATCTGGCGCTGAAATCGGCATCGGCATTGGGCGCGGGCGCGGCATACCAACCGCCCTGCAGCGAGGCTTCACGTTCCAGCCCCGGATCGTCCCACAGGCCGGTGCCCAGCAGCCGCACCTTGTCGCGGCCCATGCCGTCCAGGCTCAAGGTGGGGCCGATGGCTTTCAGCACCGTGCCGCCCTGGGCGATCAACACCGCGTCGGCGCCGCTCTTGGCCACGCTGCTGGCCGGCCCCATCGCGGCGGCGGCGTTGGGTGCGAAACGCTGGATGGCGACGATATTGCCCTTCACCGAGGCCACCGAATCCGCGAAGGCGGCGTTGGCGACATCGCCATAGGCGGTCTGGGGCAAGAGCGCCGCATAATTGCGATGGCCGTTGGCGGCGGCCCAGCGGACCACACGCTGCACCTGGGTCTGGGGCAGGAAGGACAGCAGATAGGCGCCGTTGCCCGCCACGGTCTTTTCGGTGG
>CALDFO010000310.1 GCA_937942205.1 uncultured Alphaproteobacteria bacterium | reverse complement strand
GCGTCTTCATATCCACCACGCCGTCCACCCCGAAGCCGCGCGCGGGCGCGCCGGTCCTGGCCTCCAGCGCGATCATCAGCCCCTGGCGGGTGCCGAAGACGATGCGGGGGCCATGGGATGCGTCGCCCGGCCACCAGGCCGCGCCGCGCGCGGCCGGGCTGTCATTGCCGCGTACTTGATAAGCCCAGAGCTGTTTGCCGGTATCCGCCTCCAGCGCCACCAGCCGCCCATAAGGGGTGGAGACAACCATGATGCCGTCCACCACCAGCGGCGTGTTCTGTGACGCCTGGAAATTCTTGGCCTCGGGCGTGCGCATATGGAAGGTCCAGACGGGCGCCAGCCGCGCCACATTCGCGGGCGTGATCTGGGTCAGTGGGGAATGGCGCGTCTCGCCGGGATCATGACCGTAGGCGGGCCATTCCTGCGACGGCTGCGCGGCCGCGCGTCCGGCCGCCCCGGCGAGCAGGAGGGCCAGCAAGGTGGTGAAAATTGTCGCGGTACGGATCATGATCCCCTGCCACCCCTTGGCCCAACCCTTGACCCAGCCTCTGATGGGCCTTTTCCACAGGTTCGCCGGTTTGCCGCCTTCCGGCAAGGGTGGCATAAAGCGGCGGTTTCACCGGATATCGTCCTATGTCCCGCCTGTTTGCCTCCAGCCTTGCCTCGCCCAGCGTCGTCAATGTCAGGGACCTGCGCCGGCTCGCCCGCGACCGGCTACCCGACGCGGTGTTCGACTATCTGGACGGAGCGGCGGACGACGAGGTGACGCTGAACGACAGCGAGGCCGCCTTCCGCGAGGTCCTGTTCAAGCCGCGCTTCGCGGTGGCGACGCCCGCCTGCGACCTGTCGGTGACGGTGCTGGGCCACCGGCTGGAACTGCCCTTTCTGCTCGCGCCCATCGGCTATTCGCGGCTGATGCATCCGCGCGGCGAGTTGGCCGCCTCCGGCGCGGCGGGCCGGGCGGGCACCGCCTATATCCTGTCCACCATGTCGGGCCACACCATCGAGGATGTGAAGAAGCAGTCGTCCGGCCCCACCTTCTATCAGCTCTATCTGGCGGGTGGACGCGGCGCGGCGGAAGCGGCCCTCGCCCGCGCCAAGGCCGCCGGATACACCGCGCTGTTCGTCACCATCGACACGCCGGTGGCGGGCAACCGCGAGCGCGACATCCGCAACGGCATGAAGCCGCTGATGGGCCGCAATCCCTTCGCCAAGATCAAATACCTGCCCAACATCCTGTCGCATCCGCGCTGGCTGGCCGGTTACCTGCTGGACGGCATGAGCCGGCCCTTCCCCAATATCGTGGTGCCCGGCGCCGGCAAGGGATCGGGGCCGCTACAGGCGGTGGATGTGGCCGCGGCGCTGGAATCGGCGCAGGTGTCCTGGACCGACCTGACCTGGATCCGGCAAGTCTGGGACGGCCCCATCGTGATGAAGGGCGTGATGACGGCGGACGACGCCAAGCGCGCCATGGATCACGGCGCGCAGGGCATCGTGGTCTCCAATCATGCCGGGCGGCAGCTGGACGGGGTGGCGGCCAGCCTGCGCGTGCTGCCGGGCATCGCCGAGGCGGTGGGCGACAGGATCGAGGTGCTGTTCA
>CALDFO010000309.1 GCA_937942205.1 uncultured Alphaproteobacteria bacterium | reverse complement strand
GGCTGGTGGCGGCGGGCATCACCCGCATCGTGGTCAACCTGCACTACAAGGCCGATATGCTGCGCGCCCACCTGTCCGGGCGGCGCGATGCAGAGATCGTCTTTTCCGACGAGACCGAACGGCTTCTGGATACCGGCGGCGGGGTGGTGAAGGCGATGCCGCTGTTCGGCGATGCGCCCTTTTTCATTCTCAATTCCGATTCCCTCTGGACCGAGCATGGCGCGCCGGCGCTGACCGCCATGCAGAAAGCCTGGAATCCGGCGGCGATGGACGGGTTGTTGCTGCTGGCCGAGATGGCGACGGCGTTGGGCTATGAAGGGACCGGCGATTTCGTGCGGGACGGCGACGGCCGCATCGCCCGCGCCCGTGACGCCGCCCCTGATGTCAAAGCCAAGCCCTTTGCCTATCCCGGCGTGCAGATCGTGCATCCGCGCCTGTTCGCCGGCGCGCCGTCCGGCGCCTTTTCCACCAACCTGATGTGGGATCGCGCCATCGCGGCGCGGCGGCTGTTCGGCCTGGTGCTGGACGGCACCTGGCTGCATGTCGGCACGCCCCAGGCGCGCGACGAAGCCGAAGCCTTCCTGGCGGCGATCCCGGCATGAAGCATCCGGCCGTCTTCACCATCGCCGCCAGCGCCCCCTTCGCGGAGACGCTGGCGCGAGGGCTGATCGCGCGCACCGGCTCCGATCCGCTGGCCTTGTCCTCCGCCATCATCTACCTGCCGACCCGGCGCGCGGCGCGCGGCTTCGGCGACGCCTTCGCCCGCGTGCTGGGCGGAGCGGCGCTGCTGCCGCAATTCCGCGCCCTGGGGGATAGCGAAGAAGACGAACTGCTGTTCGACGCGGCGGCGGACGAGTTGGAACTGCCGCCCGCCATCACGCCGTTGCGGCGGCAATTGCTGCTGGCGCACCTGATCCGGCGCTTCGACCGCACCGCGCGCGCGGGCCAACTGTCCTTCGCGCAAGCCGCGGCCCTGGCCGACAGCCTGGCGGGCGTGATGGACGAGGTGGAGACACAAGGCGCGGACCTGTCGACGCTCAAAGACCTGGTCCCCGCCGCCCTGGCCGAGCATTGGGAGA
>CALDFO010000308.1 GCA_937942205.1 uncultured Alphaproteobacteria bacterium | reverse complement strand
CAGCGGCGGAAGGGCATGGTCGGGGTGGTGAAGCTGTTGGTGGCGATGACCACGCCCTTGTCCAGCGACACGCCCAGGGGCACACCGATCACCATGACATAGCGGCTGTCGGCGGGCAGGAAGGCGATGGAGAAGGGCACCAGACGCTGACCCGTGTCGCGGTTGCCCACTTCCTCATACATATCGCAGGGGCTGCCAGTCTGCACCGGGAAGCAGCGCACCAGGAAATCGCCATGCTGGGTGGTGGTCGGATTGCCCTGCGCCAGGGCGGCGCCGGTGAGGCCGAGCAGCGCGGCCAGGGCAACCAGGGAGGATTTCAGTTTCATCAAGGGCTCCGGATTCGCAGAAGCTTATGGCGCGGCAGGCGCAGACGCAGGGGCCGCCGGTCTGGCCGCCCGGTTCTTCGCCACCATGTCGTTATGGGCGGAAGAGAAGCCGTTGAAGGACAAAGGCAGCTCGCGCGGCTTCTCCTCGCCATCGGCGAAAACCTGCAGCTTGCCTTCACCGCTGGCGCCCATGAAGGCGTCGATCAGCGGCTTGTCCACGGCGGCCTCGACATAGCAGCCGCCCTGGTCGCAGCGGCGGAAGGGCATGGTCGGAGTGGTGAAGCTGTTGGTGGCGATGACCACGCCCTTCTCCAGCGCCACGCCCAGCGGCAAGGCGACCACCAGGATATAGCGGTTCTCGGCAGCCAGGAAGGTGATGGAAAGGGCGACCAGACGCTGCCCCGTATTGGGGTTGCCCCGCTCCTGAATCATCTCGCAAGGCACCGCGCCCCGATCCGGCACGCAACGCACGATAAAGTCGCCATAGGTGGCGACGCCCTGCGCCGCCGCGGCCGTCACGCCCGCAAGGGTCAGGCCGGCCCCGGCCAGGATGGCCTTCAGCCGCATCAGAAGAGTCTCCAGAACCAGGAGTCGCGGCGGCTGTTGCCGCTGCTATAGGCGCCATAGGCCCCGCGGAAGCCGTTGAAGGACACGGGCAGGGATTGCGGCTTGTCGCCCTGCTGCGCGCCGGTGAACGAGATATGGGTCTCGGTGCTCGAACGCAGCGCATTCAGGATTTCCGGCTCCAGCGGCGCGGTGGCGACGCAGCCGACATTGTTGCAGGTGCGCATCTTGAAGATCTTCGCCGGCTCCTTGCCGATCTGCAGGCCGACGCCCGGCTCGATCAGCACGTTCAGCGGCACCGTCAGGGCCAGCATTTCCTGGTTGGGGTTTTCCTTGTTGGTGCGGTCCTTGACGATCGCAAGCGCCTCGTCTTCCGGCATCTTCAGCAGCT
>CALDFO010000307.1 GCA_937942205.1 uncultured Alphaproteobacteria bacterium | reverse complement strand
CCGCCCCCGCCACCGTCAGCAGGGCGAAGCTGGCCCAGAAATGCGTGCTGCCCAGGGCATAGGAGCCATAAAAGGCCACCGCCGCCACGGCCAGCGCGGGCCAGACCGTCGCCTTGCGCCGCCCCAGCCGGTCCGACAGGGTGGAGGCCAGCAGCATCGCCGCGATGGCGGCGACATAGGGCACGGCGGACAGCCAGCCCACTTCCACCATGCTGGCGCTGCCGGCCTTGAGGATCGAGGGCAGCCAGATGACGAAGCCATACACCCCCACGCTCCACAGGAAATATTGCGCCGACAGGGCGATGACGCGCGGGCTCTTGAAGGCCGCGAAATAGTTGCGCACCGGCGCGATGCCGCGCTGCTCCTCGGCCAGCTTGGCTTCCAGCGCCGCGCGCTCGCGCGCGTCGAGCCAGGCGGCCTCGCTGGGGCGGTCGCGCACCAGCCGCCACCAGACGAAGGCCCAGAGGATCGGCGGCAGGCCCTCGATCACGAACATGGCGCGCCAGCCGTGATTGGCGGCCAGATAACCCGACAGCACGCTCATCCACAGCATGGTGGCGGGATTGCCCAGGATCAGCACCGCGTTGGCGCGGGCGCGCTCGGCGCGGGTGAACCAGCGCGACAACAGAATCAGCAGCGCGGGCAGCACCGCGCTTTCCACCACGCCCAGCAGGAAGCGCGCGGCATAGAGCATGTCGATGTCCGAGATCAGCCCCATCGAGGCCGCCAGCGCCCCCCAGGCGATCAGGCCGGCGAAGATCAGCTTCTTGACGCTGTATTTCTGGGCATAGGCGGCGCCCGGAATCTGGAAGGCGAAGTAGCCCAGGAAGAACAGCGCTCCCAGCAGCGAGGACTGCGCCGCGGTGATTCCCAGATCGGCCGCCATGCCCGCCGCCGCGCCGAAACTGAAATTGGCGCGGTCGAGATAGGCAAGACTGTAGGTGACGAAGATCACCGGCAGCAGGACGATCCAGCGGCGACTCATGCAGCTCCCCCTCGTGGTTAAGGCACAGGCAACCATGTTCCGCCCGGTGTTTCAAACCGGGCGGCGCAAACATCCTGAAAACCGTTCGGCGAGTTGATTCAAATTTTATGCGATGGGTGTGCGTAACTCGGCATTTTGAAGGTTTACGATTGCTTGCGGGGATCGCACACCTATCGTTCGCGGGCGATTTGTTAACGACAGGTGCCCCGATGGACATGGATCCCGTGGTCGTGCTGGCCGAGGAACTGCGCACGACCGAACGCGCCCTGCACGGCGCGATGAAGAAGTACGAGGCCGATCACTGCCGGGAAAATGGCGACGCCATGAACGGCATCCTGACCGCGCTCAAAAGCCTGCACCGCGAATTCTTCCAGACCGTGCCCACCAGCGTCCTGGGCGCGGCCGAGCTGTTGCGCATGGTGGCCCGCCGCCTGCCCTTTGCCTATGCCGCCTCCGCCCGCCATTTCCATGAGATCGCCGACCGGCTGGCGGCGGGGCGGCGCGACCATGCCGACCTGGTCTGGCTTCGGGCGATGCGCGCCGCGGTGGGCGACGGATTGTGGGGCGCGGCCAAGCCGGTGATCGTCTTCCGCGCCGCCCGGCCACCCCGGCGCAGCCCGGAAGAAGAACGCTGGAGCCTGCGCCGCCACTGATTGTCAGCCGGCGCGGCCTGCACTAGCCTTGCGGCCCAATTCAGATGGGGAACGCGATGTCGAGGATTCTGCAGGCGGCCTGCGTGTCGGGGCTGATGCTGCTGCCGCTTCCGGCGCTGGCGCAGGCCAGCAAGGTGCTGGATCATCATGTGACCCACATGAAGACCGGCAATCTGCAGGAGGTGCTGGCCGACTATGCCCCCGATGCCGTGGTGGTGACGCCCGCGGGCCTGTTCTCGCCCAATGGCGTCTTCATCGGCAAGGACACGCGCAAACTGTTCACGGCGCTGACCAGCAAGGAGAACCTGCCCGGCAACAAGACCATGCAGGTCACTTACGAGACGCTGGCCCCCGACACCACGCTGATGCGCTGGGTGCAGTTCAAGGGCACCGCCAAGGAAGTGTCGGGATATGACGTCTTCGTGATCCGTGGCGGCAAGATCGCGTTCCAGACCGTGACCGTGAACCCGCAAAAGAGGTAACCGCGATGCTGCTGGCCATCACCCTGACTCTGCTGTTCGTCGCCCTGATCCTGACCTTGGGCGTGCCGATTTCGCTGCGCGAATATGCGGCGCGGCGCGACCGCTGGGACTTGCTGCAAGCCCTGCTGGCGGGCGTGCTGGCGGCCTGGTTCGGCTATGCCGCCTGGTGGCTGTGGGTGGTGGGCGCCGCCGCCTGAAAACGGCCGGTGGTGGCGCGCAGTTTTTCTAAACGCGCTGCGCTCGGAATATCGGCTGGCGGCCCACTCGGACCGCTGTGCGGTCCTCGGTGGCGCTCCCACGGGGAATCGAACCCCGGTTTCAGCCTTGAGAGGGCCGCGTCCTAACCGCTAGACGATGGGAGCATCGCGCGGGAGCCGCGCTTATAGCCAAAGGGGCCGGGAACCCGCAAGGTTCCCGGCTTTCTTTGTTTCCGGCACAAAACGGGACCGGAACGGGGGCAGGTCTGGCGTGTTACGGAGAGTGAATAGTCCAGCAACGCCAAAGCCATGCCCCGTTATTTCTTCCATGTCCGCGAAGGCGGCGACCTCAGCCGCGATATCGAGGGGCAGACCCTGCCGGACGCCGAGGCGGCGCGGCGGGGGGCCGCCAACGCCAACCGCGCAATCCTGGGGGAAAGGCTGCTGCATGGCGGCGCCCTGAACAACCGCCAGATCGAGATCGCCGACGAGACCGGCCATGTGGTGGATGTGGTGACCGCCCATGAGGTGCTGTTCCAGCATGGGCGGCTGCGGAGCTATTCCGACGACGTCACCCAGTCCGCGCCGGTGATGACCTCCCGGAAACCGCCGTCGCGATAGACAAAGGCGTTCAGCGCATCCCCCGCCGCGATCAGCCAGAGGAAATCCGCCTCGCCCGCCCCCGCCAGGTCGTGGGCGGAGGGACGGGCCTCGCCGTCCGGGTGGGAGTGATAGCAACCGATGATGGCGCGGCCATTGGCGCGCGCCGCCTTCTGGGCGGCGAACTGGTCGCGCGGGTCCATGTCAAAACGGTCCGGCTGGCCCGCCCGGTTGCGCACCGGATGCAGCGCCGCGACACCGATCACATCGCCCGCGCGGACACCTTCCAGAAGGCCGCAGCATTCGGCGGGATGGGCCGCCCGGGCCAGCGCCGATATCTGTTCGGCCAGGACGGGCGGCAGCGCCACGCGCCAGGTCGGATGCGACGTCACGGGGCCGTCCGTATCCGGCGCACCAGGCGGCCGGTGCCGCTGTCCAGGATCACGATCTCGGCACCCTCCGGCGTCTCCAGATGCAGAATCACGCGCTGGGGCTGGCTCTGCATCGCCACGATCTCGGCATTGCGCGGCAGGCTGTAGTCGGCCTGTGTGGCCGGGGCGGCCGCATCGGGGGCCGTGCGGGACCGATAGATCAGTCCCACCACCAGCGCGGCCAGCGCCACCACGATCAGGACCGACAGCACGATCACCGCCATGCGCGCGGCGTAATAGCCGGGGCTTTGCGCGGCGGCCTGTCCCATGTCAGATGGCGGCATGTCGGACATGGATTCCTCCCCCGAAGATCAGAAACGCACGGCGCGCAGCGGCGATGGCCATGCGGGCTGGCGGCTGGACCGTTTCCTGGCCGCCGCCCTGCCCGATTTTTCCCGCTCGCGGCTCCAGCAACTGCTGGAAGGCGGCGCGGTTTCGACAGGCGGGCGGACGATAAAAGACGCCAATCACCGGGTCAAACCGGGCGAGGATTATGACCTGGTGGTGCCCAAGGCGGCGCCCGCGCGCCCGCAAGGCCAGGATATTCCGCTGACCGTCGTTTACGAGGATAAAGACCTGATCGTGATCGACAAGCCCGCCGGGCTGGTGGTGCATCCGGCGGCGGGCAATCCCGACGGCACGCTGGTCAACGCCCTGATCGCCCATTGCGGCGAGGCGGCGCTGGCGATCGGCGGCGAGGCGCGGCCCGGCATCGTGCACCGGCTGGACAAGGACACGTCGGGCCTGCTGGTGGCGGCCAAGACCGAGCGGGCGATGGCCTCGCTGGCCAAGCAGTTCGCCAACCACACCATCGAACGCGCCTATAACGCGGTGGTCTGGGGGGCGCCGCGCGACGCTTCCGGCCTGATCGAAAGCCAGATCGGGCGCAGTCCATTCGACCGCAAGCGCATGGCGGTGCTGCGCGCGGGCGGCAAGACGGCGCGCACCCGCTATCGCGTGCTGGAAAGTTTCGGCCCGGTCTCCCGGCCCGTCGCCTCGCTGATCGAATGCCGCCTGGAGACGGGCCGCACCCACCAGATCCGCGTCCACCTCACCCATCTGGGCCATCCCTTGATCGGCGACCCCCAATATGGCCGCGCCCGCACCGCCCCCCGCCCCCGCAGCGAGGCGGAAGCCGCCGCGTTTACAGCGGCAGCGGACTTTCCCCGCCAGGCCCTGCACGCTTTTGTGCTGGGGTTTCAGCACCCTAGCCTGCACAAGAGCCTGCGTTTCGAAAGCCCCTGGCCAGCGGACTTCACCCGCCTGGTTTCCGCCTTGAAGGGATTGAATAGTCCCTGATGGAACTTATCTGTCTTCAACTGTCGGGGCTTTGAGGCGTTATTGTCCTTCAAGCCCACTCACAGGGGGATGTCATGAACCGAATTCTGATGGGAGGCCGCCCATGAGCGGCCGCGGACTGCCCGCCTTGTCGGGCGAAGCCGGCCTGTCGCGCTATCTGGCCGAAATCCGCAAGTTCCCCCTGCTGTCGGCGGAGGATGAATACATGTTCGCCAAACGCTGGCGCGAGCATGAAGACCCCGAGGCGGCGCGCCGCCTGGTCACCAGCCATCTGCGCCTGGTCGCCAAGATCGCCATGGGCTATCGCGGCTATGGCCTGCCGGTGTCCGAAATCGTCTCCGAGGGCAATGTCGGCCTGATGCAGGCGGTCAAGCGTTTCGAGCCCGACAAAGGCTTCCGGCTGGCCACCTATGCCATGTGGTGGATCCGGGCCTCGATCCAGGAATATGTGCTGCGCTCTTGGAGCATGGTGAAGATGGGCACCACCGCGGCCCAGAAGAAGCTGTTCTTCAACCTGCGAAAGGCCAAGAACAATATCGGCGCGATCGAGGAAGGCGACCTGACGCCCGCGCACACCGCCACCCTGGCCGACCAGCTGGGCGTCACCGAGACCGAGGTGACCGAGATGAACCGCCGCCTGTCGGGCGGCGACGCCTCGCTCAATGCGCCGCTGCGCTCGGACGGCGAAAGCGAATGGCAGGACTGGCTGGCCGACGACACCGCCGACCAGGAAACCCGCCTGGCCGACCGCGAGGAAATGAGCGCGCGGCATCAGCTTCTGGTCGGCGCGATGAAGGACCTGACCGAACGCGAGCGCGACATCATCCAGGCCCGCCGCCTGCAGGACGAGCCCGCCACGCTGGAGGAACTGTCGCAGAAATACGGCGTCAGCCGCGAGCGCGTGCGGCAGATCGAGGTCCGCGCCTTTGAAAAGCTGCAGCACGGCATGAAGGCGGCGATGCAGCAGGCCGCCCTTCCCGCCCCGGCCTAGTCGTCATAATCCTCAGCGCGGTTTACTGGCGCGCGGGTTTGTCGGTCATGTTGCCCAACGGCTCGTCTTCGTTGTCCAGGCCTTCGCGGGTGTCGGAATCGTCCACGATGCCCTCGTTGAACATCGCCAGTCCGTCTTCCAGATAGTCGCCCAGCAGCGGCAGGCTCAGAAGATATTCCGCCGCGCGGCGGGCATGTTCGCCGCGCGCGGTGGCGACGGCCTCCTGCCATTCGTCCAGCGCATAGGTGCCGCGTCCCAGCCAGGCCAGCGCCACCAGCCGCATCCGCGCGTCTTCGTTCAGGCCGCGAATGGCGCCCAGCAATTCCTCGCGCACCGGATCGTCCTCCTTGTCGAGCAGAATGTCGGCCTGGCCGTCATCGGTCGGATTGGACGCCGCGTCCGGGTCCGCATCGCATTCCTTCACGTCATATTCGCGCGCCTTGAGGATGATGAAACTCACCGTGTCGAGCGGCAGATCGAGTGACGGCTCCTGATTTTCGCGGGGCGTGGAATCGGCGGCGGGCGTGACGGAAACCATGGAAGTTCCTGACTTTTTCGGGTCGCTATGAAAAACGCGCCAATGCGCCGCAATGTTCCGCCGGGATTTCGCGCGGATTGTGCGTTGACGCCGGATGCGCCCGCCCCTATATCGGCTGCGGGCCACACCTCCCCAACGAGGTGCTATCATTCTGGAAGGAATGAACCGCGATGACTGACTTCGTTCGTCCGGCTGTGCGTCCCGCACGGCCTTTTTTTTCCTCCGGTCCCTGCGCCAAGCGCCCCGGATGGACCCCTGAAGCCCTGAAAAACGCACTGGTGGGCCGCTCCCACCGCTCCAAGCCCGGCAAGGCCCGGCTGAAGGATGCGATCGAACGCACCCGCGCGCTGCTGGGCATTCCCGCCGGTTACCGCATCGGCATCGTGCCCGCCTCCGACACCGGCGCGGTGGAAATGGCGATGTGGTCCCTGCTGGGCCCGCGCGCCATCGACATCTATGCCTGGGAAAGCTTCGGCGAGGACTGGGTGACCGACACGGTCAAGCAGCTCAAGCTCAACGCCACGGTGCACAAGGCCGCTTATGGCGCGCTGCCCGACCTGAAACCCGGCAAGGCCAACGACGTCGTCTTTCTGTGGAACGGCACCACATCGGGCGTGAAGGTGCCGGATGGCGACTGGATCGCGGCCGACCGCGAGGGCCTGACGATCTGCGACGCCACCAGCGCCGCCTTCGCCATGGACCTGCCCTGGGACAGACTGGATGTGACCACCTTCTCCTGGCAGAAGGTGCTGGGCGGCGAAGCCGCGCATGGCGTTCTGGTGCTGAGTCCGCGCGCCGTGGAACGGCTGGAAAGCCATGTGCCTGCCTGGCCCATGCCCAAGATTTTCCGCCTGACCAAAGGCGGCAAGCTGGTCGAGGGCATCTTCCAGGGCGAGACCATCAACACCCCGTCCATGGTGGCGGTGGAGGATTATCTCGATGCCCTTACCTGGGCCGAAGGACTGGGCGGCCTGCCCGCGCTGATCGCCCGCTCCAACGCCAATCTCGCCGTGCTGGAAAAATGGGCGGCGCAGAGCGGCTGGGCCGGCTTCCTGGCGGCGGACAAGGCGATCCGCTCCAACACCAGCGTCTGCCTGTCGGTCACCGACCCGGCCTTTGCCGCGCTGTCCGACGACGACAAGCAGGCCAAGCTGAAGGCGCTCACCGCGTTGCTGGAAAAGGAAGGCGTGGCGCTGGATATCGCCGGATACCGCTCGGCGCCGCCGGGTCTGCGTATCTGGTGCGGCGCCACGGTGGACAGCCAAGACCTTGAAGCCCTGACGCCTTGGCTGGACTGGGCCTGGGCGCAGGTCAAAAGCCGATAATCAAGCCCATAACAGAGGGGAAAATCCCAATGGCGTTCAAACCCGAAAACGAACTGGAAGCGGCGCTGGTGCGCGCGGTTCAGGATCCGGCGGCGGCGGCGGAATTCTACCGCCTGCTGCTGGAAACCGAATTGCTGGTGCTGGGCACGGCCGAGGGCCGCGAGGAAGCCACCGAAAAATTCAACCTGGAGTCCGGCAACCGCCTGAACCTGGTGACCGGCGAGCAGGACGGCCACAAATACCTGCCGGTCTTTTCCTCCATCGCCCGGATGCAGGAATACATCAAGGAAGACAGCAAGTATCTCAGCATGGTGGGGCGCGACCTGTTCGATACCACCCGCGGCGCGCCGCTGATCCTCAATCCGGCTTCCGAATATGGCAAGCAGCTTGCGCCGCATGAGATCGCCCAGCTTCTGGAACCCGGCAGCGCCCCGCGCAGCGAGCCGATGGTGAAGATGGGCGAGGCCGACTATCCGCAGGACATGGTGGACACCCTGACCGGCGTGTTCCGTGCCCATGCCGGTGTCAAGGCGGCCTATATGATCCGCGTCACCTTTGCCGACCGCGCCCATGAGCCGCATCCCCTGGTGGGCATCGAGATGGAGGACGGCAAGGAGAGCGAGATGCGCCCGCTGATGGAAGCGCTCAACGACGCCGCCCACCGCCAGATTCCCGGCCAGGTGTTCGACGTTCAGCAGATCGACCGCAAGGGCCGCGCCGCCATGACCGACGCCCTGCTGCAGGTCGAACCCTTTTATGTCCGCGGCGCATCCGCCCGCACCCTCAACTAGTCCCAACCGAGGATACCCCCCATGCCCAAGGTTCTTATCGCCGACAAGCTGTCGCCCGCCGCCGTCGCCATCTTCACCGAACGCGGCGTCGAGGTGGACGTGAAGACCGGCCTGTCCAAGGACGAGCTGATTAAGATCGTCGGCCAATATGACGGCATCGCCATCCGCAGCGCCACCAAGCTGACCGCCGACGTCATCAAGGCGGCGACCAATCTGAAGGTGATCGGCCGCGCCGGCATCGGCGTGGATAATGTGGACATTCCCGCCGCCACCGGCGCGGGCGTGATCGTGATGAACACCCCGTTCGGCAACTCCATCACCACCGCCGAACATGCGATCTCGCTGATGCTGGCGCTGGCGCGCGAGCTGCCCGCCGCCAATGCCAGCACCCAGGCGGGCAAGTGGGAAAAGAACCGCTTCATGGGCGTGGAGATCACCGGCAAGGTGCTGGGCCTGATCGGCGCGGGCAATATCGGCTCCATCGTCGCCGACCGCGCCAGGGGCCTGAAGATGCGGGTGATCGCCTATGATCCTTTCCTGTCGCAGGACCGCGCCAACGATCTGGGCATCGAGAAGGTGGAGTTGAACGACCTGCTGGCGCGGGCCGATTTCATCACCCTGCATGTGCCGATGACCGCGGAGACCAAGAATATCCTCTCGGCCGACGCCATCGCCCGGACCAAGAAGGGCGTGCGCATCATCAACTGCGCGCGCGGCGGGCTGATCGACGAGCACGCCCTGAAGGCGGCGATCGACAACGGCCATGTCGCGGGCGCGGCGCTGGATGTGTTCGAGACCGAGCCGGCGACCCAGAACATCCTGTTCGGCAACGAAAAGGTGGTGGCGACGCCGCATCTGGGCGCCTCCACCAGCGAGGCGCAGGAAAATGTCGCGCTGCAGGTGGCCGAGCAGATCAGCGATTATCTTCTGACCGGCGCCATCAGCAACGCGCTGAACATGCCCTCCATCTCGGCCAGCGAGGCGCAGAAGGTGCGGCCCTGGATCACGCTGGCGGAAAAGCTGGGTTCCTTCGCGGGCCAGCTCACCGGCGACAGCCTGACCGGAATCGAGATCGTCTATGAGGGCTCGCCCTCCATGCTCAACACCCGTGCCCTGACCCAGGCGGCCATCGCGGGTCTTTTGAAGCCCATCCTGTCGGGCGTGAACATGGTCAACGCCCCGGTGATCGCCAAGGATCGCGGCATCAAGGTCAGCGAGACGCGGCGCGACGCGCAGGGCGTCTATGAAGGCTATATCAAGATCGTGGTCAGCATGACCGACGCGGCCGGCGTCGCCAGCACCCGCCGCGTCGCCGGCACCGTCTTCTCCGACGGCCGCCCGCGCCTGATCCAGATCAAGGACATCACCCTGGATTCGGAATTCGCGCCGCACATGCTCTACATCGTCAACGAGGACAAGCCGGGCTTCATCGGCAAGTTGGGCACCATCCTGGGCGACGCCAAGGTGAATATCGCCAACTTCACCCTGGGCCGCAGCGCGCCCGGCCAGGACGCCATCGCCCTGATCGAGGTCGATGGCCCGGTGCCGGAAGCGGTGGCGGCGTCGGTCGCCAAGCTGCCCCAGGTCAAGCATGCGAAACCTTTGGTCTTTTAACCCCTTCTGGTTTTCAAACCCCCTCCGGTTTCAGCTTCCGCTCGGCTCCCAAAAAGGTCGCCTTCGCACGCTGAAACCACCTCCCCCTTGAATGCGCTTCGCGCAAAAGGGGGAGGCAGGCCTGTGCTCGTTCTGTGCCCTTCAGCTTTCTCAAACACCCTCCCCCTTCGCGTGCGGAGCACGCTTAAAGGGGGAGATGGCTTCAACGTGCGAAGGGAGCGAAGCGACCGAGCGTAAGTTGAAGCCGGAGGGGGCCAAACTTTAAAGGCCGGCCCGGATCGCCTCGTGGTGGCGGATCACTTCGGTGACGATGAAGTTCAGGAATTTCTCGGCGAAGTCCGGGTCCAGCTTGGCCCGGGCCGCCAGCTCCCGCAGCCGGGCGATCTGGGCCGCCTCCCGCCCCGGGTCGGCGGGCGGCAGGTCGTGGGCGGCCTTGTACTCCCCCACCGCCTGGGTGCATTTGAACCGCTCCGCCAGCAGATGGATCAGGGCGGCGTCTATATTGTCGATGCTGTCCCGCAGGCGCAGCAATTCGGGGTGGGTCATGGATCTGCCTCTGTTCGGCCATGTTTAAGCGAAAGATCGCACGCCGCCAAGCAAGGCGTCCGGGGCCGGCAACCGGCCCTCCGGCCGCTTTCAACGGCAGGCGGAAAATGCTCTAAAACCGGCCCATGACCCTGATCGAACGTATCGTCGCCGTCTGCTGCCGCTTTGCCTGGGCCGTGATCGCCGCGGCGCTGGTGCTGACGGCGGTCTGCGCCGTCTATACCCAGCAGAATTTCTC
This sequence comes from uncultured Alphaproteobacteria bacterium, assembly GCA_937942205.1. Classification (GTDB taxonomy): domain Bacteria; phylum Pseudomonadota; class Alphaproteobacteria; order Micropepsales; family Micropepsaceae; genus Rhizomicrobium. The sequence continues at coordinate 454 of CALDFO010000307.1, read as the reverse complement.
CATCAACACCAACAGCGAGGCGCTGATCAACGCCAAGATCGGCTGGCGCCAGCGCGAGGCGCGGTTCGACGCCGCCTTCCCCCAGCGCACCAACCTGACGGTGGCGGTGATCGACGGCGCGACCCCGGAGCTGGCGGAAAGCGCCGCCGCGCGCCTGACCGAAAAGCTGTCGGCCAACAAGGCGCTGTTCAACAATGTGCGCCGCCCCGACGGCGGCGCCTTCTTCAACCAGAACGGCCTGCTGTTCCTCTCCACCCGGGAAGTGCAGGACACCACCGCGCAACTCATCAAGGCCCAGCCCTTTCTGGGCGGGCTGGCGGCCGATCCCAGCCTGCGCGGCCTCATGACCAACCTGTCCACCGTGCTGCTGGGGGTTTCCAGCGGCGAGGCCCGGCTGGCCGACATCGATACCGCGATGGTGAAGTTCGCCGACACCTTCAGCGCCGCCGCCGCC
>CALDFO010000306.1 GCA_937942205.1 uncultured Alphaproteobacteria bacterium | reverse complement strand
GACACGATTTCCTGGCGGGCTTCGGTGAAGGAACGTCCGGGCACGGTGGTGCTCAACAACGGACTGTGCCGGCTTGCCGCTTCCTGAAACCGATCCCGGCGACGCCGCCACGGCGCTGATCGCGCAGGGGCGGGCCGGTGAGGCGGTGCGGGGCCTGCGCGCGCTTCTGGAGGAAGGGCGCGGTGGCCTGCTCACGCGCCTGACCCTGGTGCGGGCGCTGCTGGCCGATAACGACATCGCCGCCGCGCTGGAGGAAGCGCGTGATGCCGTCCTGCTGAATCCGGGGGCCGCGCCCGCTCTGCTGGCGCTGGGCGAAGCCCTGCTGGCGGCCGGGGCGCTGCCCGCCGCCATCGCCGAACTGCGGGAGGCGTTGCGGATAGACCCGGCCCTGAGCCGGGCACAGTTCTTGATCGCCCGTGCCTGGCTGACGGCGGGCGAGGCGGATCAGGCGCTGGAGAGTCTGCGGGGGCTGGAACGGGACGGCGATGTGGCGGCGATGATCGCCCAGGCGGAAGCCATCCGGCGCGCGCCCCGTTCCGATGCCGGCTATGTGCGTCATCTGTTCGACCAGTTCAGCGCCGATTACGACAGCCGCATGACCGTGCATCTGTCCTATGCCGCACCGCGTATTCTGCGCGACCTGGCGGCGATGGTGATGCCGGGGCGCGATGGTCTTGCGATCCTGGATCTGGGCTGCGGCACCGGCCTGTCGGGGCAGGCCTTCCGGCCGCTGGCGGCGCGGCTGGATGGAGTGGACCTGTCGCCCGCCATGATCGCCAAGGCGCGCGAGAAGCGGATTTACGACGCCCTGACCGTGGCCGATCTGGAAACGGCGCTGGCCGCGCCCGGCCCGGATTATGACCTGATGATCGCCGCTGACACGCTGGTCTATCTGGGCGATCTGGCCCCGGTCCTGGCAGGCGCGCGCGCCAGGCTGGCGCGGGATGGCGTCTTTCTGTTCACCACCGAGGCCAAGGAGGGGGCCGGTTTTGAGCTGGGCCCCAAGCGCCGCTGGCGGCATTCCGATGCCTATTTGCGCGCCAGCGCGGCGCAGGCCGGCCTGTCGGTCGCCGGTCTTGTCGCCGCCGCGCCACGCCATGAGGCAAACCAGCCGGTGGCGGGCTTCGCCGTGGCGCTGAAACAACACCCAGGGGCGGGATAAAGAGCGCGGCGGCGGGGCACCTTTCCGCCCCATTGTGCGTTGCCACACCAGGACGCAATTGGTGGGATTGCCGCAACATGGTCGCGCTCGACAACACTGCCCTATTCGGGATGGGCCGGATTCCACGCCCGCGCGTGCTCCTGCCGGTGCTGACGGGCGCCATCGCCCTGGGCGCGGTGCTGCTGGTGGCGGGCGCGATTCTGTCGCGCGGTTTCGCCGAAAACGGGTTTCGCCTGGGCAGCCAGCTGGCTTGGCGCTACACCGGCTTTGTCTTCTTCGCCGCGTTGGCGGTGGGGCCGGTCCTGCGGATACTGGACCGTTTCCGCCCCGGTCTGGCGAACCCGCATGTCAGCCGCAAGCTGATCTGGGGCTTCTGCGCCAGTTACGGCGTCTATCTGCTGTCGGTCTTCCTGCCCAATGTGATCCAGCTGTCCGCCGGGGCGGCCCTGATGACAACCTTCGGGAGCCTCGTGGTTGTGGTGATGGCCCTGACCGCCACGCCGCTGAAGCGGCTGGGCGAAGCGCCGCTGATCGGCGAAAAGACGCGCCGCGCCCTGCTGGGCACGGCCGCGATCTATTTCTGGTCCTGTTACGGTTTGATGGCGCTGTCGCGCATTTCCGGCCCGCACCGGCACGATGCCTTTTATGAGATCAGCCTTTGCCTGATGCTGGCGGCGCTGCTGCTGCGCTATGCCGACCGCTGGCTGGCGTTCCGCGAGGAAGGGCGCCCGGACGGACTCCCAGACGGGCTCCCAAACGGGCTCCAAG
>CALDFO010000305.1 GCA_937942205.1 uncultured Alphaproteobacteria bacterium | reverse complement strand
GGGCGGCCAGGCCATCGCCAACGGCGCCAGCGTCAGCGACGATGCGGGCGTCGCCCATCTGGTCAAGCAGCCCATGGACACATGGAGCCGCATTGACGTGCTGATCGCCAATGCCGGCATCCTGCGCGACAAGAGCTTCGGCAAGATGGAGCTGAAGGATTTCACCGCCGTGATGGACGTCCACCTGATGGGCACGGTCAAGCCGGCCAAGGCGGTGTGGGAGATCATGAAGGCGCAAGGCTATGGCCGCATCGTCGTCACCACCTCCTCCACCGGCCTGTACGGCAATTTCGGCCAGACCAATTACGGTGCGGCCAAGCTGTCGCTGGTGGGCTTCATGAATTCGCTGAAGCTGGAAGGCGCCAAGGACAATATCCGCGTCAACGCGATATGCCCGGTGGCCGCCACCCGCATGACCGAGGCGCTGATGCCGCCCGCCGTGCTGGAAATGCTCAAGCCCGAATTCGTCTCGCCCGCCGTCGCCTATCTGGCCTCGGACGACGCCCCCAGCGGCGTGATCCTGACGGCGGCGGCGGGCGTCTTCGCCGCGGCGCAGATCGTGGAAACCGATGGCGTCAATCTGGGTCACGGCGCCACCGCCGACGATATCGCGGCGCATTTCTCGCAGATATCCGACTGGTCCAGCGCCAAGCATTACGGCCAGGGCGGCGAGCAGAACGCCAAATTCTTCGCGCGGGTGCAGGATAAGCCACTTTTAGGTTGATCCCCTCCGGTTTCAGCTTCCGTTCGCGTGCTCGGCTTGCGCCTGCGCGCGCTTCGCTCGCTGAAACCACCTCCCCTTCCAGGCGCTTCGCGCCGAAGGGGAGGCGGGCCTGCGCTGGCCGTTGCCGGACGCGTCCGTAACATCAGGTCATAAATGTTTCCGCCCGCGCGAAAATCACACTTGTGCAGTTCTGCGAATAACTCCACGCTCGCCGCATGAACGACCTCGCGCTGTCTGTTCGGCCGGCGCGGCCTGAAGACGCCGCGGACCTTGCGCGTATCTACATCGACTCCTGGCAAGACACCTATGCGGCCATCATTCCGCATGTGATCCTGGGCGGCCTGTCGCCCCGGCGCCTGTCGGCGCATTGGCAGGCCAGTATTCAGGCGGCGGAGCGCGGCGGCAGCGCCGTGCTGGTGGCCGAGGATGCCGGTTACGGCCCCATCGGGCTGTGCAGCCTGGGACCGGCGCGCGATGCCGGGCTGGGCTATGACGGCGAAGTGTACACCCTGTATATGGACCCGGCCTTTCTGGGCCGGGGCACCGGCCGCGCCCTGCTGGCGGGGGCGTTCGATGCGCTGGGCGCGCGCACGCTGCGCTCCTGTCTGATCTGGGCCCATGCCCGCAACAATGCCTGTTATTTCTATGAGGCGATGGGGGGCAAACGCGTGGCCTCGCGCACCACGCGGCTGCTGGGCGAACTGACGCCGGAGATCGGCTTCGGCTGGCGGCAGCTGGCGGCACAGACCCAGCGCCGCGTGCCGTCCTGAGCGCGCGGCCTCACAGATCCTTGGGCCGCACGAACTCCACCAGCTTGCCGGTGGCCGGCGCGATGTCGCGCCAGCGCCCGGCATCGAAATCCAGGATCGCCAGGGCGCAGGTGGGAAACTTCTCTTCCAGCTGCTCGTAGCGGCTGCGTTCCTTGCTCCGCACTGGCTCGCGCGCCAGTTGCGTGGCCAGGTCCTCCATGCCGGGATTGTGGCCCACCACCATCAGCGCCGCGACCGGGGCAGGCGCGCCGCGCACCGCCGCCAGGATGCGGCCGGGATCGGCGAGATACAGATTGTCCCGGTATTCGATCTCGGTCTCGACCTGCTGCAGCACCAGTTCGGCGGTCTGGCTGGTGCGCGCCGATGCCGAACACAGGATCAGGTCGGGCCGGTATTCGTTCTTGCGCAGATGGCGCGCCATCGCGGCGGCGTCCTGCATCCCGCTGAACAGCAGCGTGCGGTCGAAGTCTTCCGTTGCGCTGTCTGCGGGCTGGGCCTTGGCATGACGGAGAAGAAAGAGGCGTTTCATAAGTGGTCGCTCCGGCTTTCGCCTGCGCTCCTGGCGGGCTGGGCCTTGGCATGGCGGAGAAGAAAGAGGCGCTTCATAGGTGGTCGCTCCGGCTTGCGCCTGCGCTCCGGGCCTTGGCGTGACGCAGCAGGAACAGCCTTTTCATGCGCACACTTGCCCTGCGAATCCCGCATAAAGCTTATGTTCTTGACCCCCGGGGGGCAACGGGGCCACAAAATCCGCCCCTACGGACGCCCCGACCGGCATCCGTCACAAAGCGGCATCGAAGGTATCTCCGGCATGGCCACCAACAAGACACCCGGCAACTGGCGCAGGCGCACCCAGGCGGTGCGCGGCGGACAGGTCCGCACCGCCTTCCAGGAGACGTGCGAGCCGCTGTTGATGACCGCCGGCTATGCCTATGAGGAAGCCGAACAGGCCGAGGCGCGTTTCAAGGGCGAAAGCCCCGGCTTCCAGTACAGCCGCCTGGCCAACCCCACCGTCAGCATGTTCGAGCAGCGCATGGCGCTGCTGGAAGGCGCCCCCCTGGCCCGCGCCACCGCCACCGGCATGGCGGCGGTCTCGGCCGTCTTTCTGGGGGCGCTCAAGACGGGCGACCATGTGGTGTCGGCCACCGCCGTGTTCGGTTCCTGCCGCTATGTGATCGAGACGGTACTGCCGCGCTTCGGCATCACCTGCACCTTTGTCGACGGCAGCGACCTTGCCGCCTGGCAGGCCGCCATGCGGCCAGAGACCAAGCTGCTGTTCGTGGAGACGCCGTCCAACCCCACCCTGGCGATCGTGGACATCGCGGCGGTGGCCAAGATCGCGCAAGCCGGCGGCGCGCGGCTGGTGGTGGACAATGCCTTCGCCACCCCGGCGCTACAGCGGCCGATGGAGCTGGGGGCGCATATCGTGGTCCATTCCTCCACCAAATTCATCGACGGCCAGGGCCGCGCCCTGGGCGGCGCCATCCTCTGCCACCAGGATTTCCTGGACGAAAATCTGCAGCAGTTCCTGCGCAACACCGGCCCCAGCCTCAGCCCCTTCAATGCCTGGCTGCATCTGAAAAGCCTGGAGACGCTGGAGCTGCGGATGCGCGCCCATTGCGACAGCGCCACCAAGGTCGCCGACTTCCTGGCCGGTCATGCCAAGGTCCGGCGCGTGCTCTATCCCTTCCGTGACGATCATCCCCAGGCCGCGCTGGCCCGCGCCCAGATGTCGGCGGGCGGTGGCGTGGTCACCTTCGAGATCGGCGGCGCCAAGCCCGAAGCCTTCCGCTTCGCCAATGCGCTGCGGATCGTGGACATCTCCAACAATCTGGGCGACACCAAGAGCCTGATCACCCATCCGGAAACCACCACCCACCAGAAGATGACGCCCCAGGCGCGCGCCGCCGCCGGCGTCACCAGCGGCATGTTGCGCCTGTCGGTGGGGCTGGAGGACGCCGACGATCTTTGTGAGGATTTGGATCAGGCCCTGAAGGCCATCTGAGGAGGCCCGCATGACCGAGCATCGGATCGCGCTGCGCTGGACCGGCGGCGGCAAGCCTTTCACCTATGAGAGCTATCCGCGCGAGCATGAGATCGTCTTCAAAAACGGCCAGGACCGGATGACCGCCAGCGCCGCGCCCGCCTATCGCGGCGACGGGGTGCATGGCGATCCCGAAGATCTGCTGGTGGCGGCGCTGTCGTCC
>CALDFO010000304.1 GCA_937942205.1 uncultured Alphaproteobacteria bacterium | reverse complement strand
CTGCCGTTGGCCGCGGCCGCCAGGGCGGCGATCTCGCCCAGCTTCTGGGTGGCGAAGGCCAGCCAGCCGCGCAGTTCGGGATCGAGTTTGGTTTCGGTATCCAGATCCACCGGCGAATGCAGCAGCGAGCAGCTGGGGCCGACGAACAGCTTGTCGCCATGCAGCGCTTTTGCCTCCGCGATCAGTCGCTCGCCTTCGGACAGGCTGGCCTTCCAGATGTTGCGGCCGTTGATCAGGCCCAGCGACAGGAAGCGTTCCTTGGGCAGCAGCTTGGCGATATCGGCAAGCTGGCCGGGCGCGCGCACCAGGTCGATATGCAGGCCGGCGACCGGCAGCGCCACGGCGGTCTTGAGATTGTCGTCCAGCGCGCCGAAATAGGTGGCGAGCAGGATTTTGGGACCGCCCGTCAGTTCGCTATAGGCATCGTTGAAGGCGTCGCGGGCGGCCTGGTCCAGATCGGACACCAGGATCGGCTCGTCGATCTGCACCCATTCGGCGCCCGCCGCCGCCAGGGCCTTCAGCACCTGCTGATAGACCGGGATGATCCTGGGCAGCAGCGCCCAACGGTCCGAACCGTCGCGCATCTTGGCCAGCTTCAGGAAAGTGATCGGGCCGATCAGGACAGGGCGCGTGGTGATGCCCAGATTCTTCGCCTCCTTGAACTCGTCCACCGCCTTGCTGGTGGACAGCGCGAAGGCGGTGTCGGCGGTTAGTTCCGGCACGATATAATGATAGTTGGTGTCGAACCACTTGGTCATTTCCATCGCGGTCGCATCCTTGCCGCCGCGCGCCATGGCGAACAGCAGGTCCAGCGAGACATTGCCGCCCGTGTGGCCGTAACGCGGCGGCACCGCGCCCAGCATGGCGATGGTGTCCAGCATCTGATCGTAGAGCGAGAAATCGTTGGAGGGGATATGGTCGATCCCGGCCTTCTGCTGCGCCACCCAGTGACGGGCGCGCAAGGACGCGGCGGTTTTCAGCAGATCGTCGGCGGTGCTTTTGCCCGCCCAATAGCTTTCGGTGGCGGTTTTGAGTTCGCGGTGACTGCCGATACGGGGGAAACCCAGATTGGTGGCCAGAATAGACATTGACGGTTCCTTCTGCGGCCTCCGCCGCGCTTGTGTGGCGGACGGGGATCATGAAAGACGCGTGCCTCGCCCGTGCGGACGCACCGCCGGACCTGCAAGCGACCACCAGGGACACCCCGCCCAAGGACGTATGCGCCGAAGGCAGGTTTCCTGGCTCGCGGGTCAACGCTCGATGCCTGGCCTTCCCGGTGCAGGGCACCAGTGACACGGGCGGCAGCAAGCTCACCACTTACAGTTGCGGGGGCAGCTCCGGAATAACCCTGGCGGGCGCACCGGCTTCCCTCTTAGCTCCCGGCGGTCTGCCGGAAGAACCTTGCGACGGCCCGATACTCCGCCCCACCGGGGTCGGTGTCAAGAAGTATATAACAATATTGTTATATGCGAATACAGATATGCGATTTGGCAGGCGTACGGACCTGACCGCACGCGATCGCCCATGCACGGATGCGCCGTGAATTGATTGCCGATAATGCGAAAGATGGCGACGCTCGCTGGCGCCGCCGGGCAGACAAAGGCCCGCATCAGCGGGGAAAACGCGTACGCAAAGCCGCCCTTGCTCTGCGCAGGCCGGATTGCTAAACCCCGCGTCCTACCGGGATTATTCCCATGTGACTGTGCGGTCGTGGCGGAACGGTAGACGCACTACCTTGAGGTGGTAGCGGGGCAACCCGTGGAAGTTCGAGTCTTCTCGACCGCACCATTCGTCATCGCGCCAACAGCGCGATGACGAATGCCAAGCCCGCCCGCGCGCCAGCGCCATCCCACTTCGCACCGCCAAGAGCCGGTCCGAATTGCCACCCCCGCCGCGCTACATGGCGTATGCCCTAAAAGGTAAGCCTCACATTCGCGCTCACAGTGTCTTGCGTCGAATGCCCGCCAAATCGACCCCCATAGCGCAGGCCCAGTTCCAGTCTTCCGAAATTGAAGCCGAAACCCGCTTCGGCGATAAGGGCGCTTTTGGATTGAGGCGCGCCCAAGACAACAAACGAAGGCCCGCCAGCAAGCTCCAGTGTTTGCTGTGGGGTCAGATCGCCACTGCGGTGTTGCCAACCACCGCTGACAAAAGGTCGCAAGACCCCCTTGCCAATGCGGTAGGTGGTTTCAAGCTTCGCACCGAGCGCAGTGGAGAAAAGGCTTCGATTGGTGGCACCGCCGTCAACGGCGGCAATGCCGCCGCTCTCGGCTATGGCATCCGTGTGAAGATTTGTAAGATTTGCGCGGACGAATGGTTCCGCCTCGAAGGTGCCCAAAGCGAAACGATAGCGCGCTTCGGCAGCCGCATTGACCGTCTGTCCGGAATAGTCCGCCGCCACGCTTTGGTTCAGTGTGGCGAAATTCATATTCCGCAGCGTGCTGATGGAATTCCATGCATACGAAACAGTGGCGCCAATGTGTAGTTTCTCCAGCGTCGCCTCGGAATAGGCCCCCAGATAGGTGGTATCGATATTTCCACGGCTATTGCGGTTCGGAACCTTGAACTTGGAAGTGGAATAGCCGGTCGCCAGCCCCAAGGTCAGCCACTCCTCGCTGTCCGTCTCTATTCCTCCGGAAATGCCCGATAACTGATTGCGCGCCGGGGCCGCGCTGCCACTGCCGTCCAGGCTGGCCCGGCGGTAGGTTCCGTGTGCCCATGTGCCGATACCCTTACCGGCAGTGCCGCGCGTCCGCACAGCCTCGGCCAGGAAATCGCCGTCGTTGAGCAACTGACCCGCCAGGCTGGCGTGTAGTTCACCCGAAACCGAATCGAGAGCAGCCCGTGCATTTGGATCGCTGTTTGATACAACCAAGGCATATAATGGGGATGTTGTCTGCGCCGACAAAGCCGTCGCGAGGCTGGCCTGGTTTGCGGTATTTGCCACGGTCCCAAGGCTTATATCGTCGCGCACCAGGGCCAGATTCACGCTATTGGTGCCGTAACTCAGGTATGGGGTAAACCCGGCCACTGTGCTGCTGATGTCAGAGAAAGTGCCGCTGATACCCGCGCCGCTGGTTATGAATTGGTAGTTGGTGACACGCGCGTAGCTGGAGAGCGGGTCGGTCGGTATCACCGTTACCTTGCCACCAACGATAGAAACTTTGCCGTCCACGATGAGCTTGTCGCCGCTGCCATCGGCTGCGACTTCCTGCAACACATTCGATCCACCGTACAGTTGGTAATAGCCCGTGACATGCATGGTCCCGATGGAATTGCCCGAAGAATGCGTCCCTGAATTGATGACAGAACCCTGGATGGTGCCGGAACCGCCGATAGCACCGTTTATGCCCACCCAAGCATTGCCTCCCAGCCTTGCGTTCGGGTTTCCGGCGCTGCCGAGTTGCAGCATTCCGGTGTTTACCATCGTCAGGCCCGTGTAGGTGTTGGCCCCGGTCAAGACCAAAGTGCCCGCGCCATCCTTAAGCAGTGTGCCCGTGCCGGAAATCACACCCGCATAGGTGATGGGGTCGCTGTTATTGAAGGCCAGGATGCTATTGTTGGTGACATTGCCCGCGATGGATCCGCTCATCCCGAAACTGCCGATTTGCAGCGTGCCGTTGTTTATGATCGTGCCGCCGGTATAGGTGTTGGCTCCCGTCAGGATCAGGGTGCCCGTACCGTTTTTGACCAGGGCGCCCGTGCCGGAAATCATATCCGCATAGGTGAAGGCGTCGCTGCGATTGAAGGTCAGGATGCCATTGTTGGTGACGTTGCCGGTGATGGACCCGGTTGTTCCGCCATTGCCGACTTGCAGCGTTCCGGCATCTACAGTCGTGCCGCCGGTATAGGTGTTGGTCCCGGCCAGGATCGCGGTCCCAGCGCCTGACTTCTGAAGTCCGCCATTTCCAGAATATATGCCGGAATAGGTGAATGTATCGGTGCGATCCATGACCACCAAACCGTTGGTCATGATATTTCCAACTACTGAGCCGCCATCCCCAATAATCAGCGTGTCATGATCGCTTCCGAGGGAAACATCACCTTGTATAAGGCCATTGTTCTGAACGGTCAGCGTTCCTTCTCCTCCCGACAGAATGGCCTCTGCTGCGGAAGTCACGACGACCGATCCACCTGTTTCATTCACGAATGTTCCGGATTGTCCGGTGCGAGGCACGAAATAGCCTGCGCGGCCTGGGGTAGTTATGTAGCCGCTATTGCGGAAGGTGTTGCCGTCTCCGACCACCATAAGGCCAAAATCCGAAATCCAGCCAGCCTCAACCGTTCCTGTGTTTATTCCGGTATTGCCATTCCCAGAAATGGAGATTCCGGTACCGCCATTGTCGGTTTTTATCGTGCCGTTGTTCGTGATACTTGTCCCGTTCCCGTCTGCGGCCATGCCATAGGCAAATGGCCCGCTATTGCTGATGATGCTGATAGAGCCATTGTTGACCACTGTGCTGCCGCCGCGCACATTGACGGCGGTTCCGACAGTCGAGAGCCCTGCGGTCTGGTCAAGACTTACGGAGACGCCATCGCCCGAGGCGGAGATGTTTGTCGTTTCAGGATTGGGAGAATCCGCATCGCACATGACTGTCGCATTCGCGCCAGGCGATGCGACGGTTCCGGGCCCGCTTGCCAGATAACACTTCGCAAGCGCAGGCGTTGGCGCGCCGCTCGCAAGGACGCACAGCGCAGCAGACGCCGCGATAGCCTGATATTTCTTTTCGAAGTTCCCCAACCCTAACCCTCCGACTGGTGATCGGGGAGTTAGTAAGCCTTACGAGGAAGACCGCGTGCGCCTTTAGGCTTTCGCCTTGGACATGCGCGCACGCCTCCCCGACCATAGGGTCGAGGAGTGCTTTGACGGCAGCACTAAATGCCGCCTCGTAAGGGGTTACTAAGCCCCGGACCGGCATGAGGCCGGTCTTGCAGGGAACTTATCTAGTCTCAGGCCGGGGAACAATGCCGGGGCGCCAAAAACGCCGAACCTCAGATACCTTCGCCGTCCACGCCGACGTGAATACCGCACTCATCCTTGTCCAGGCCCGACCAGCGGCCGGCGCGGTAGTCCTCGCCCGCCTGGACGCGGCGGGTACAGGGCATACA
>CALDFO010000303.1 GCA_937942205.1 uncultured Alphaproteobacteria bacterium | reverse complement strand
CGCAGGAAGTCCACGATCTCCTTCAGGTCGTCCTTGGCTTCGTCCACGCCCGCGACATCTTCAAAGGTCACGCGGCCCTGGCGCTCGGTCAGCATCTTGGCGCGGCTCTTGCCGAAACCCATCGCCTTGCCGCCACCCGACTGCATCTGGCGCAGGAAGAAAATCCACACCGCGAAGATCAGCAGCATGGGCGCCCAGCTGATCAGGATGCTGAGGAAGCTGATGCCGTCATCGGCCGGGGTGACGGTGGTGTCCACATTGTGCTGCTTGAGGGTCGGCCACAAGGTGGTGTCGTTGCTGGGCACGTTGGTGGTGAAAGGCTGGCCGTTCTTCAGCTCGCCCTTCACCTGGTCGCCCTGGAAGGTGACTTTCTTGACCTGGTTCTGGACCACCTGCTCGGTGAACTTGGAATAGGTGATGGCCGAGGCCGGGGTATGCTGGCCCGTGCCCTGGAACATGTTGAACAGGAAGACCAGCAACAGCGCGATGACGATCCACAGCGCGAGATTTCGCAGGTTATTCAAGAGGCCGTCCTTTCAAGCGGTGGCCGAGCGGCACGCGGTGGCCGTATGGCGTATGGCAGGTCTGTCCCCACCCACACATTAGATAGGGCGTTTCTAGCGCATTGCCAGACACCGAAACGTTAAGAGTTTTAAGCCTCGCCCGCAACCGCGCGGGCCCGGCGGCGCGGGGCCGGGGCGGCGGTCGCAGCGTTGTTTTTGCTGGATTTTTTCCGTGTCTTTTCGGCCGTCACCAGCAGGGTTCCAGCGCCGAAATGCCGCCCGGCCCGGGGGGCGGGCGCGACGCGGCAGCCATGCAGGGTCGCCCCGCCCTTCAATATTCCACGCACAATCGCCTCGAACAGCCGTTCCAGCGCCTCGAATCGCGGCCGGTACGCCTGCCCGCCCACCGCCATCAGCACCGCCGCCAGCGCCCGCAGCCCCACCTCGCGCGGCGCCGCCGCCAGGGCGGCGGCATCCAGCGCCACGCCGTCCCCCAGCGGTTGCGTGGCGCGGGCCAGCAACGCCTGGGTCACCGCCTCCAGCGCCGAGCGCGCCCGCGCCAGATGGGCGGCGGCCGCGGCGATGCCGGCGGCGGACAGCCCCGCCATGTCCAGCGCGGCAAAGGCCCGGCGCATCTTCACCCGGTCGAAGGCGGGATCGTCATTCATGGGATCGTCCAGCCATTCCTGTCCGATCTCCGTCAGATACTGGCGCAATTGGGCGCGCCCGATCCCCAGCAGGGGGCGCGCCACCGACAGCCCGGCAAAGCCGCCCACCGGCCAGGGGGCAAGGGCCCGCATCGCCGCCAAGCCATCCAGGCCGCTGCCGCGCGCCAGCCGCAGCAGAAAGGTTTCGGCCTGATCGTCCAGCGTGTGCCCGACAAAAAGGATGGCGATCTTCTTCTTGCGCAGCCAGGCGCCCATCAGCCGATAGCGCGCCTCGCGCGCCGCCGCTTCCACGCCACCGGCGGGCTTGGCGTCGGTCCAGGCCAGAACATGCGCCTTCAGGCCCGCGGCGCGGGCCCAGGCCGCGACCCGGCGGGCATCGCGCCCCGACTCGGGACGCAGGCCATGATCCACCGTCAGCACGATGGGCGCGGCCAGCCCGCGCGCCCTGGCGAATCCCGCCAGCAAATACATCAGCGCCAGACTGTCGCCGCCACCCGACACCGCCACCGCCAGGGGGCTTTCGCCCGCGGGCATGGCGGCGGCGAAGGCCTGCTCCAGCTTATTTGCCGCAGGCCGTCTTGCGGAGACTGGCCGCCTGGTTGAGCGTCTGGGCCGAGGCGTTGGGATAGCGCGTCCTGATGAGACCAAGCGTGGTGCAGCCTTCCGTTTTCTGGCCCATCCCCATGAAGGACTGGGCGAGCTTGAGCATAGCGTCCGGGGCGCGCGGCGACTTGGGATATTTCTTGATGGCTTCGGCGAAACCGCGCGCCGCCTGGGCGTAATCCTGGCGCACAAAGCTGATATTGCCCACCCAATACAGCGCCTGGGGCGAAAGATCGTTGTCATTGGGGTTGGCGTCGGCATAGGCGCGGAAGCCAGCCTGGGCTTCGTCATACTGCGCTCGGCTCATCAGGTTCATCGCGGCGTCATACTGGCCGGGATTGCCGGCGGGCGGCGGCCCCGACGGCGCGACGGCGCGGGGGGCAGGCCCGCCCGACAGCGACAAGGTGCCCAGCGTGCGGGGAGGACGGCCGCGCGTCCCCCCGTCATCGGGCGGCGCGGCGGCAAAGCCGCCGCCGGTAAAGCCGCCACCTGGGGGCCCGCCATTGCCGCCGCTGGCGTCAATCGGCGGCAGCAGCGTACCGGGGCGCAGCCCGCCCGGCGGCGGCGCATAATCCTGTGGCGCATGGGATTGCGAACCGCCCTGCGCGCCCGCGGCGGCGCAGTTCATCGCATCGCCCGCGCCCATCTGCTGGGCCGACAGGGTGCAGAGGCGATAGGCGAAATCGCGCTGCAGGGAATCGATCTTCTGGTTCTGCTGGGAAAGCTGGTGGTTCAGCTCTTCATTCTGGCCGGTGGCGCGCGTCAGGCTGTCGGTCAGACCGCGCACCCGGTCCTCCAACTGGCGCACCCGGCCGCTCACCTGCTCGATCGCCGCGTCCTGGGCGTCCTCATGGGCCCTGGCGGCTTCCTGCTCCTCGCGGCTGGGTCCGAAAATCTGCGCCTGGGCCGGGATCGCGCCCAGCATCATGAGAGCCATTGCCGAAACCGCGATGCGCTGCCTGATCATGCCCGGACCTTCCTGTCTTGACTGCATTGGGGGTGCAACAGGGCGCAACATCGCGGCCCTTTGCAGCAAAAAAGGGGCGCGTGACACGCGCCCCCTCTTGTTCTTGCACACGTTCCTCGCGCCCACGCGGCAACCCATGCGGGCGCGAACGCGCTTAGGAGTTGGCGCCGCCGGTGATGGTGGTCACGCCGCGACGGTTCTGCGACCAGCAGCTCTCGCTGGAGTCGGTGCAGATCGGACGCTCCTTGCCATAGGACACGGTTTCGACGCGGCCGGCGGACACGCCCTGGCTCACCAGCGCCTCGCGCACGGCGTTGGCGCGGCGCGCGCCAAGGGCCAGGTTGTATTCGCGGGTGCCGCGCTCGTCGGCATGGCCTTCGATGGTGATGCGGACGGCCGGATACTTCTGCAGCCAGGCGGCCTGACGCTGCAGCACGGCCTGATCACCGGCCTCGATATTGTACTGATCCAGCGCGAAATGGACGGTGTCGCCGACATTGACGCGGAAATCCTCGGCGCTGCCCGGCAGGATGCCGGGAGCGGGGGCGGCGGCGACCGGCGGCGGCGGGGCCGGCGGCGGGGTCGTGGCGACGGCTTCCTGCTTCTTGGTGCAGGCGCCCAGTGCCAGCACGCCAGCCAGACAGGCAAATTTCAGGGTCGTGGAAAATCGGGACATCGGAATCTCCTGGCAGCGAAGGCCCCACGGTGCGGGCGGCACCCACGCTTAAGAAATAAAGGCGCACCTAAAACGACAAACGCATTAACCGGCAAAAAGAGCCAAGGAAATGACGTTTGAATACGGATGATTCTAAGAAAAGTTGACAGGCGGATCAAGGAAAACCGCCTTTTTTTGTGCTATTCTACTGGATCAGGGGCGACCAGGCCGGATCGGAGGCGCTGCCGGGGGTCAGTACGCGCCGTTCATTACGGCCAGTGACATCTATCGACCAGATCTGGCCGCTCGTGCTGCCTTGCAACCTTGAAAACATCAGGACACGGCCATTGGGGGCCCAAGTCGGGCCTTCGTCATGCTGGCCCGAGGACAGCATCCGCTCGCCCGAGCCGTCGGGGCGCATCACCCCGATGGTGAAGCGGCCGCCCTGCTGCTTGGTAAAGGCGATCAGATCGCCGCGCGGCGACCAGACCGGCGTGCCGTTGCGGCCCGCGCCGAAGCTGATGCGGCGCTGATTGGAACCGTCGGCGTTCATCACATAAATCTGCTGGCCGCCGCCCCGGTCCGATTCAAAGGCGATCTGGCGGCCGTCCGGCGAGAAGGAGGGCGCGGTGTCGATACCCGGATCGGAGGTCAGCCGCTGCAGCGCGCGGGTCCGCAGGTCCATGACATAAATGTCAGAATTGCCGTTGGTCTCCAGCGACAGCGCCACCTTGTTGCCGTCGGGCGAGAAGCGGGGCGAGAAGGTCATGTTGGGGAAATTGCCCAGCACCTCCTGCTTGCCCGTCTCGATGTCGAACAGATAGACGCGCGGCTTGCTGCCGATATAGGACATATAGGCGATCATCTGCGCGGTGGGATTGAAGCGCGGGGTCAGCACCATGTAATCGCCGCGCGTCAGGAAGATGGGATTGGCGCCGTCCTCGTCCATGATGGCCAGGCGCTTGACGCGCTTCAGGGCCGGGCCGCTCTCGGAAATGAAGACGATGCGGGTGTCGAAATAGCCCTTTTCGCCGGTGACGCGCTCATAGATGGCGTCCGACACCATATGGGCCACGCGCCGCCAGTTCTCCGGCTGGGTGAAATACTGAAGACCCAGCATCTGGGTCTCGCCCGTCACGTCCCACAGGCGGAAATCGACCCGCAGGCGCCCATCCGGCTGCTGGGTGACCATGCCGGTCACCAGGCCCTGGGCGGTGATGGCGCGCCAGCTGGCGAAATTGGGCACGGTGTTGATGTTGGTGATGCGCTCGGCGAAGCCGGCCGGATTGAGCGGCCGGAACAGGCCCGAACGCTCCAGATCGGCCCGCACCACGCCCGCGATATTGGCGCCGGCCTGGCCATCATTGGGCGTGCCGGCTACGAAATCGGGAATGGCGATGGGCAAGGGCTGGGCATTGCCCTGCGTCACATCCACCTGCAACGCGGCACTGGCGGGCAGCGGCGCGGCGGCCAAGGCGGCCAGCGCGGCCAACAGAAGCAGGAATTTCCTCATGACAGTCTCCGGCGAGGTTTGGGCTGCAACCGCGCAGCCCCGTTCATGGTTCCATCATCTGACGCGGATCGAAGCGCAGCGGGCTGATTTCCGACCAGACAGTATAGCGATCCGGCGGCAACCTGTAGGGCTGGCAGGAATAGATGGCGCGGCTGGCCGCCTCGGCGGCGGCGCGGGTGAAGCTGTTGCCGTTCAAGGTCAGCAGCTCCGCCGAGGCCACCGTGCCGTCGCGGTTCAGCCGCAGGTGATAGTCCACGATGGCGTCGGCGGGATTGGGCGGGAATATCTGAAGACTCCAGCAGCGGCGGATCTGCGAGCGCAGGGCATCGGCGATGTCGGCGGTCATGGCGGTGCCCAGGCCCGCGCCCTGGATCACCCGCGGCCCCGGCTTGACGTTCTTGACCGGCTTTTCCGGC
>CALDFO010000302.1 GCA_937942205.1 uncultured Alphaproteobacteria bacterium | reverse complement strand
CGGTGCTGATCGCGGCGGCGGCGCAGGACCGCCAGCGCGCCGCCGATGCGGCCGCCGCCGAAGGCGCGGCGCTGTACCGCTTCCTGGCCGACAACGCCATGGATCTGATTACCCGCCATGCCGCCGACGGGCGCATCACCTTCGCCAGTCCCGCCACCATGGCGCTGATGGGACGCCTGCCGGAGGAGATCACCGGCCAGACCCTGGCGATGCTGGTTCATGCCGAGGACTGGCATGTGGCGCAGGCGGCCCTGGTGCAATCCAGCTATCACGGCCGCGCCGGATCGGCGCAATTGCGGCTGAAGCATCGCGACGGCCACCATGTCTGGGTGGAGATGCGCTGCCGTCCGGCGGCGGCGGGACAGGATGGGGCCGGCGACATCGTGGCGGTGACGCGCGACATCACCCAGGCCAAGGCGCAGGAGCGCGCGTTGCTGGAGGCGCGCGACGCCGCGCTGGCGGCCAACCGCGCCAAGAGCCGTTTCCTGGCCAATATGAGTCACGAACTGCGCACGCCGCTGAACGCCATCATCGGCTTTTCGGAGATGATGACGCGTCAGATGTTCGGGCCGACCGGTCCGCGTTACCAGGAATATTCCCGCCTGATCCATGAATCGGGCGCCCATCTTCTGGACCTGATCAATTCGGTGCTGGATATGTCCAAGATCGAGGCGGGCAAGTTCGAACTGGCCGAGGATCTGTTCGACCTGGAGGAGACGGCGCAGAGCGCGGTGCGCTTCCTGAAGATTCCGGCCGAACGGGCGGGCGTGGCGCTGTCGCTGTCGGTGGCGCCCGGGGCGCGGCTGGCCTTCGCCGACCGGCGGGCGGTGAAACAGATTCTGATCAACCTTCTGTCCAATGGCGTGAAATATACCCCGCCGGGCGGCGAGGTGCGGGTCACGGCCGATGTCCGGCAGGGGGTGGAGATCGTGGTGGCCGATACCGGCACCGGCATCGCCGCCGCCGATCTGGCGCGGCTGGGACGGCCGTTCGAGCAGGTGGAGAATGCCGAGGTCCGCGCCAAGGAAGGCACCGGGCTGGGGCTGGCGCTGGTCAAGTCGCTGGCCGGGCTGCATGGCGGTGAGGCGGTGCTGGAATCGGTGCTGGGCGAAGGCACCCGCGTCACGGTGCGCCTGCCCCATGCGGCGGTGAACGCCCAGGGCGAGCGCCTGGCGCCCGCCAAAATCCTGCCCTTCCGCGCCGTCAGCTGACCGAGGGCGAGCGGTCGTCCAGTGAGACGCCGCGCGCCTTGAGGTCGCGCACCAGCCGTTCGAACTGATGGGTGATGAAAAGCCAGGATTCCTGGTTGCTGCCCAGCCGCAGCGGATTGTCCGCCGCCAGCACCAGGCCGTCATTGCGCTCCACCAGCACCTGCGCTTCGATCAGCGCATTGAGGCGGCGGCGCACGGTTTCGGCGGGCATGTGCAGGGCGCGGGCGATGCCGCCGCGGCTGATGCCCCGGCGCAGCGCGTCGGGCTCGATGCCGGTGGCGTGCTGGCGGCACAGTTCGGGATTGCTGTCGATGTGGGAAAGATTGGCGCTGCCGATGCCCAGCGCGAGGATATGGTCTATGGGGTCCAGGGGCGTCTTGCGCATGGCCTCGCCCAGGACGGTCAGCATCAGGCGCAGAGTCAGCCGGTAGATGATCTTGGCGCGTTCGGTATCGTTGAGCGCGGCGTCGCTTATATCCTTCTGATCGGGAAGTTCAGGATCACCGCCGGTGGTGTCCTTGTGCTGAGTTTTTGTCATGCAGGTGCTTCCTCTGGGCCGGCTTATCAGTCTTGTTCAGCATGTTGCCTCCCCGGTCCGGGACGGGACGGATTCCAAAAGGTTGGGAGGGGAAATAGCGTCAAGTTCGAAGGGCGCGGGGCCGTGCGGCCGCGCATCATGCCAGTCCACATGCCCGAGTACGGGAATGGCAGCGCCCTGCTCGGGCCGGAGCGGGAGAAGCAGCTTCTCACAACTGCAAATGCTATTCTGAAAAGCCGGAAAGCGCCAATGGTTGCAGGCGATGGCGCCATGGACGACCGCCGAGAAGACCGACAGCCGCCCAGGGCGCGTGCTTTCCGGCGTCAGCGCCAGCCAGTCCGCGCCGGTGATCTCGCGGCCCAGATGCGCGCGAAAGCCGGTGCCGGCCATGCCGACATGCACGGACATATTTGGAACGACCATGAAGAAGATGATGCCGGGCAGCAGCGGCTTGATGGCGGCGGGATTGACCTGGGCGCGCGCAGGCGGTGTGTTCTGGTCCCAAAGCGAAAGCCAGTAATCGGCAATCTGCTGGCTGCGTGGCGTCAGGGAGCGGTGCGCCAGGACATGCTGGGCTTGGGACTTGGTAGGCGGCACAAGGGTACTTATTTTCGATGGAATCTATCATCCCGCGACGGCAATTCACTGTCATGGTGCCAGACCCCCAAGCTGGGTGCGAAATCGCCTATAGGATGCTGCCCTGCAACAGAGGGGTGTTCCGATGATACCTGCCGCGCCGCGCCTGAAGGCCGGCATATTCATCCGTGCACTGATCCGGCGCGCCGAGGTCGAGGGCGCCAGCGCCTTCATCGTGCGCAAGGGCGCCGAAGAGGCGGGCGCTGTCATTCTCAAAGTGGC
>CALDFO010000301.1 GCA_937942205.1 uncultured Alphaproteobacteria bacterium | reverse complement strand
GCGAAACGCGCGGCTGGGACTGGCCCACGATCTCGATCAGCTCGCTGACCGTCAGCTCGGCCGGGCGCAGCAGCAGCAGCAGGCGCAGCCGGGTGGGGTCGCCCGCGGCACGCAGCATGGAAACCAGTCGATCCAAAGTCCGCCTCACATATAAACATATCTTTATATGCTCGACGCGGCCGGGATCGCAAGGGGCTGGATTTGCGTCCGCAAAACCGGCAAAACCCCGGCAATTCAAGGATGTCCGGTCGGGTGATGCGCGGTTTGCGAGCGCTAGTTCTGGTGGTGTGCGGGCTGGCGGCCGGCGCTTGCGCCTATGGACCGCCCACGCGGGAGTCGCTGGCGGCCCGCGATCCCTACGAGCAGATGAACCGCGATACGCTGAAGTTCAACGCCAAGATCGACAAGTATTTCGTCATCCCCACGGTGGGGCTTTATTTCGTGTTGGTGCCCGAACCGGGCCGCAAGGGCGTGCACAATTTCCTGGGCAACCTGTCGCTGCCCATCATCTTCGTGAACGACATGCTGCAGGGCGAAGTGACGCGCGGCGCCCAGTCGGTGGGCCGCTTTGTGATCAACAGCTCCCTGGGGCTGGGCGGTTTCCTCGATCCGGCCACCAAAATGGGCATCCCCGGCCATGGCGAGGATATGGGCCAGACCTTCGCGGTCTGGGGCGCCAAGGAAGGCCCCTATCTGGTGCTGCCCTTCTTCGGGCCGTCCAACCCGCGCGACGCCGCCGGGCTGGCGCTGGACTGGACCATCGATCCGACCAACTTCATCCATATGAAGCAGCATGTCTGGTGGGCGGCGGGACGCGGCTATTTCACCCTGCTGGACCTGCGTTCCCAGACCTGGGAGACGGTGCAGGGCATCCAGCGCAACTCGGTGGACTATTACGCCTCGCTGCGCAGGTTCTATCGTCAATATCGGGCCGAGCAGATCCGCAACGGACGCAGCGCCCAGGCCCCGGCGGGACTACCGGATTTTTGAGGAATTATAAGGCCGGAAGCCGTCACACCCCCGCCTTGAACTTGCCACAGCAACACGCGAACATCGTTCAAACAGGAAAGATCCCGACTCCCATGCTCTCCACGCCCCTGATGCGCCGCGCCGTGCTGGCCCTGGCGATGGCTTTCGCCGTGCCGCTGATAGCGGCCCAGCCCGCCGCCGCCGCCAATGTGGCGGAAACCTTCGTGGACCAGAACCTGCAAAAGGGCCTGGCGATCCTGAACAACAAGGCGCTGAGCGCCATCCAGCGCCGCGAACAGTTCCAGAGCTTCCTGCTGGCGCTGGTGGATACCCGCCGCATCGCGCTGTTCACCCTGGGGCAGTACCGCCGCACCGCGCCCCCGGCCGATGTGGAAGCCTTCACCGTCGCCTTCAAGGATTATGCGACGGCCGCCTATCAATCCTATTTCGCCCGCTATTCCGGCCAGACCGTCAAGGTGATCGGCAGCCAGCAGCGGACGCCCACCGACTATATCGTGGCCACCCAGCTGATCGACCCCAGCAAGAGTCAGGCGCCGCTGGAAGTGGATTTCCGTATCCGCACCGATGGCGGCAGCCCGGTCCTGGTGGATGTGTCGGTGGCGGGCATCTGGCTGTCGCTGGAACAGCGCGACCAGTTCGTTTCCTTCCTGGGCCAGAACAACGGCAATATCCGCACCCTGATCGCCCATCTGAGCGATCTGTCGGTGAACCTCAGCAAGCCCGCCAACTAGCGCGGATCCCTGTTACCTGCCATGCGGCCATCCCGTTGGGCCAGCAGGAAACTGGATGGCCCGGACAGGCCGGGCCATGACGAAAGAAAATGAAAAGGCCCGGCGGTTTCCGCCGGGCCTTTTTGTTTGCGCTCTGGGAACGCTTACGCTCTTGTGAAGCGCTTATACTTGATCCGGTGGGGCTGGTCGGCCTCCACGCCCAGGCGGCGCTTCTTGTCGGCCTCGTAATCCTGATAGTTGCCCTCGAACCATTCCACATGGCTGTCGCCCTCGAAGGCCAGCATGTGGGTGGCGATGCGGTCGAGGAAGAAGCGATCATGCGAGATGATGACGGCGCAACCGGCGAATTCGGTCAGCGCTTCTTCCAGGGCGCGCAGCGTATCGACGTCGAGATCGTTGGTCGGTTCGTCGAGCAGCAGGACATTGGCGCCGCTTTTCAGCATTTTGGCGAGATGGACGCGGTTGCGCTCACCGCCCGAGAGCATGCCGACCTTCTTCTGCTGGTCCGCGCCCTTGAAGTTGAAGGTGGAGCAGTAGCCGCGCGAATTGATCTCGCGTTTGCCGAGATAGATG
>CALDFO010000300.1 GCA_937942205.1 uncultured Alphaproteobacteria bacterium | reverse complement strand
TCATCAGGGCGAAGTGGAAATCCAGATAGCGGTCCGGCTGGCGGCGCGCCGCCAGCGAGGCCTTGGAGGCGAAGATCGCGCCCGCCCCGTGCAGCTGCTCGATGGGGAACTCGATCAGGGCGATGCGGGTGTCGTGCTTGTGCGCCTCGTAGAACTTCTTCATCGCGGGCAGCGAGGCGCGGCAATAGGGGCAGTCATAGTCGTAGAATTCCACCAGCGTCTTCTTGGCGTCGGCGGGACCGGTGACGAAGGCGATGCGCGGATCGAAGAAGGCGGCCTGTCCGACCTTGGCCAGGGTGGCCTCGCGCTGGGCGGCTTCCTTTTCCTTCTCCAGCGCTTCGTGGCGGCCCATCATCGCCAGCGCCAGTTCCGGGTGGTTCATCAGGTAGGTCTGCATCTGCCGGTCGTTGATCGGCATATAGCCCTGCCGCGCCAGGGTGACGATGATCGCCACGGCCAGCGCCGCGCCGCCGATGGCCCCGGCCAGGGTGATGACGAATGCCCGCATTGTGTCTCTCCTATCGCTGGCGCATCAGGCCGGAGGCCGCGCCCAGTATGTCCTGCGCCCGTTCCCAATCCGCGCCGCCCTGGGGCAGCTTGGCGCGGGCGCGGGTGGCGAACACGATGGCCTTCTGCATGTCGCCGCGATTGTAGTTCAGTTCGGCGGTGGCCAGATTCGCCATCGGTTCATTGTGCAGGGCGCTATAGGCCTGGGCGGTTTGATACCAGGTAAACAGGTCGTCATTTTCCGCCAGCAGGGCGGCCTTGAGGTTCTGGAGCGCCTCGCCCGCCAAAGCCTGGTTTTCCATGGCCAGCTGGGCCGAGGCCAGGGCCAGGCGCAGTTGCGGCGCGCCGGGGCGCAGCCGCACGGCCTTCTGATAGTCGGGAATGGCCAAGGCGGGCTTGGCCATGCTGACATGGATCTGCCCGCGCACCTCGTAGAAATAGGGATTGTTGGGTTCTTCCGCGATCAGGCTGTCGATTTCGGCCAGCGCCTTCTGGAAGTTGGGCATCCGCATATAGGCCAGCGACCGGGCATAGCGGGCGGGCGCGGAGGTGTCGGTCACCGGAAAGCGGATCATCGCATCCTTCACCGGCAGCACGAAGCCCGCCAGCTTGGCCTGCACCATCTGATAGGTCCGCAGGCTCTGCGGCGAATCCTGCACCTCGCGGAAGGGTGAGGCGTCCACCAGCGCCTCCAGGTCGGCGACGCGGTCCTGGCCCACCGGATGATCGACGGCGAAGCGGTTGATCTTGTAGGCGCTCATCGCCTCCTGCTGGGCGAAACGCTGGAAGGTCCGCAACATGCCCATCGGCGACTGGCGGGTGGCGTTCAGCAGCTTCAGCGCGATCTGGTCGGCGGTGGATTCCTGCACACGGGTAAAGGCGGCGAAGCGCGCCGCCGTCACCGCCTGGCCCAGCCCCATCAGGGCCATGCCCGCTTCGCCCGCGCCCGCGATCATGGCGGCGACGCCGGCCACCATCGACAGCAGCATGGGCACCATCGCCTGCTTGATGGCGAAGGAGCCGCGCGTCAGATGCGCGCCGGAGATATGGCCGGTCTCGTGCGCCATCACCCCGATCAACTCGTTGGGGGTGCGCAGCCAGAGCAGGATGCCCGCGCAGATGAAGATGTTGGCGGGCTGCATGGCGAAGGCGTTGATTTCCAGATCGCCCACCAGATAGACCTTGACCGCCTCGGGATCGAGGCCCGCGGCGCGCGCCAGCGGCGTCTCGTAGCTGCGCAGCATCTCCTCGGTCTCGGTGTCGCGCAGGATGCCGATGCCCTGGGCCTGGACCTGGGCGGGCAGCACACAGGTCAGCAGCGCGGCGGCGAAGCCGGCGGCGAATGTCAGTTTGCGGAGCAACGCGCCGGATGAAGAACGGGGGCCGGATGAAGAACGGGGGCCGGATGAAGAACGGGGGCCGGATGAAGAACGGGGGCCGGATGAAGAACGGGGTATGTGCGGCAAGGCGAATCTCCTCAAGGGCCGCATCCTCGCGCGGCCGGCCCCCGATCCAAAACCCCGGCGGACGGTATGGGGGCAGGGGGGCAAAAGCAAACGCTGGCGTTTCCGGTTGCGGGTAAGGCATAAAGACCTCGAAAAATCCGCTGGGATTACATCCGCGTCATGCGTTCCGCCCGCCTGCTTGCCCTGCTTGCCGCGCCCCTGACCCTGGTCGGCGGCTGCACCACCTTCGAATCGATCGGCAGCCAGATGGCGTCCACCGTGGGTCTGACGGAGGCCGCGCCGCGGGCCTACACCTCCAGCGCCGTGTCCCAGGCGCGCCGCACCGGCATCGCGGTCGCCGACGAGCCCTATGCGGCGCGCGCGGGCGCCGCCGCGCTGGCGGCGGACGGCAATGCGGTGGATGCTGTGACCACCATGTTCTTCACCCTGTCGGCGACCTATCCGGTGGCGGCGGGGCTGGGCGCGGGCGGCATCTGCCTGGTGCGCGACACCAATGGCCGCGTGGTGGAGTTCGACTTCCTGACGCGGCAGCCGCGCGGCGGCGGCGCCTATGCCATTCCCGGCGCGGTGCGCGGCTTTCATGACATGCAGACGCTGTATGGCGCGCTGCCCTGGCAGCGCACGGTGGGGCCGGGCGAAGCCTATGCTGCGACCGGCTTCGCCATCTCCCAGGCGCTGGCGGCGCGGTTGGCGGAATCCCAGAACATCGTGCGGCTGGACGCCAGCCTGGCGGCGGAGTTCCTCGATGAGTCCGGCCAGCCGCGCGCGGCGGGCACCGAGGCGCGCAACGTGCCCCTGTCCCAGACCATGACGCAGATCCGGCTGGATGGCGCGGACGGTTTCTACAAGGGCGCCACGGCGCAGCGCATCGTCGCTTGGTCGGGGTCGCAGGGTGGGGCCATCACCATCGACGAGCTGACCGCCACGGCGGCCAAGCAGACCGCCCCGCGCCAGCGCCGCACCGGCGGGCTGACGGCGTGGCTTCCGGGGCCGGGCACGGGCGCGGGCGCCTTCTCGGGCGCGCTGCTGGACAATCTGGCGCGCAGCGGCGGCAATGAAGCCGCCGTCGCCGCCGCCGCCCGCCAGACCCTGGCGGCCTTTGGCGTCGCCAGCCTGCCGCGCGACCTGGGCTCCACCGGCTTTGCCGCCGTGGACGCCAGCGGGCAGGCGGCCTCCTGCGCCATCACTTTGAACGGGCCGTTCGGCTCGGGCCGCACGGCGGGCGGAACCGGGGTGCAGCTTGCCGCCTCTCCCGCCGGCGCGGCGGGTCTGGCCAGCGCCTTTCTGGCGCCGGTTCTGGGCGTGAACGAGCAGGGTGTGGCGCTGGCGGGCGCGGGCGCGGGCGGCCCCAACGGCGCGGCCGCGATGGCCCATGCGCTGCTGCAGGCCGCGCAGGGACGGCAGCTGGGACGGCGCGGCGACCTGCGGGGCACCGGCAACGCGCCCTATGACACGGTCAATGTCATTTCCTGTGATCGCGAGGCGTGCGTCGCGCTGGTCGATCCCGGCGCGCATGGCATGGGCACGGTGGCCGAGATCGTGACGCCGCCCGTCATCAAGCCCTGACAGCCGCCACCTGACATGAAAAAGGCCGCGGCGTGTGCCGCGGCCTTTTGCTTTTCGACTGGCGGGCTCTCTTACTCCCCGCCAAAGGCCTTCTGCCACCGTGAGCGACAGCGCGGCGTCAGCCGCGCGAGCAGATCCGGTGGATCTGCGAGAGGAGCGAACGCCACGAGCCGAAGCGAGTGGCGGGGTCCTGTGCTACTCCCCGCCAAAGGCCTTCTGCCACCACCCCTTCTT
>CALDFO010000299.1 GCA_937942205.1 uncultured Alphaproteobacteria bacterium | reverse complement strand
GGGTTCTGCGCCTGCTTCAGGAGAACCCCAGCCTCACCCAGCGCGAGTTGGCCGACGCAGTCGGCATCAGCCTGGGCAACATAAACTATTGCCTGAAGGCATTGATGGACAAAGGCCAGATCAAGATCCGGAATTTCCGCAACAGTGAGCACAAGCTTGCTTATGCTTATCTGCTGACACCGTCTGGGCTGGCGCGCAAGGCTGAGCTCACCGCGCGGTTTCTAAGCCGCAAGCTCAATGAATATGAGAATTTAAAGAAGGAAATAGAAATCCTGAAGCGCGAAGCCAATTCGGCCAATAGCGAAGATGCCCAAGCGCAAAATCTCAAGATGGGGTGAAGGCCGGCGGCTTGCGGGAAACGAACGCCCGCAGTCCCGGCAAGTTCGGTACTGCAAGTTGACCCTGTGCAATCATTCCAAGCAGGAAGGTTAGCAAGAAGGCGCCTTGCGATTCCTTGAACGTCTCATGAAACATGCCGTAGACAATTGTGCCGCAGAGTCCCCAAAATAGGCCGCGGTCTCGCGTGCGCAATAACTTTCCGATCTGGAACAGGAACGCGAGGTAGATCAGAAATCCGAATATGCCGGTCCGAAGCAGGACATCGAAATACTGGTTGTGGGCTGACCCCAAGCCTCCGGTCTTAATGAGGGTCCAGGCGCCTAGATAGCCGGAACCCGTGAAGGGGTTGTTGGAAACGAAATTCAGAATTGCGGTCCATTCTTGTATGCGAGCCCCTTCCGAGCTGCTGGCCGTGGCAAGATGACGTTGCACGAGAGATGTGTTTGAAAAGAAATCGAACAGACGGTCGCCGAAGAACGTTAGGACGAAAGAAAAGTATGTGTTGAGAATGAAATAGCCTAGGACGCCGCCAATAGCTGTCAGAAGCGCTCCCTTTAACAATTTATCAAACGATACGTCTCGCAACGACAAAATCGTAAAAAGGCCAAAGCTGCTCATCAATGCGACGATCGAGGCGCGGGAGAAAGTCAGAGCCAGCCCAATTAGCATAATGAAAACTAAGCCGGGCTTTACGATCCGCGCCAAGAGGGGCTTGGGCGACGACAGGTAGGTTACCCAAAATGCCATCAGGTATATGAAGCCATAGCGCTGCCCCCCAACGGCATTCTTGGCATTGTCTCCCAGACTGGAACCGCCCAGGACAAAGAAGATGATTATACTCTTGAGGGCAAAATAGCAGGCAGCCAATACAATAGCGGCCTTGAACGCGGCCACCATTTTGTCGTCTATCTCCACGAACATGAATGAAAAGATGCTCATGAACACGATGAAGCTGGCCATGCGGCGCACGAATTCCGAGAGCATGTCGGTTTGGTAAATTGTGCTAATCCCGAATATCAGGCAGAAAAATGTCATCGCCATGAGAAATGCTTCCGGCGGCTTGCGCAGCTTTCCAAGAAACAACATCAATATCGGATACAGCAGGAAGCTGTAATTGACGCTCACCGCTGCGGCGCCGTCCCCGCCGACATTGATGGGAATCATGCAAATCGCAAAAAAAATCGCGAGCAGTATGTGACGTAACCGGCCCCGGAATGAGGTGCCTTCAATCAATTTTATTGCGTCGTGCACGTCACTTTAATCCTGTTTCCAGAGCAGCCCGTTCAGCCATCCCACTTGTTTCTTCCCGGAAGATGGAGGGCCTCAAAGAAATCCCGCATGTCGTGACAAAGCTGGTCGAAACATATAGCTGGCGCAGCGGTATCGTTTCATGAGTCTGCAAGACGACTTTATCCACCCAGTTCTTGACTTTGCAAACAATGGATTATCGGCATGAGTTCCGAGGCTAAAATGAAGAAAATCATGGGGTTCGACAACTGGACCGGAGGCTCGCACCATTTCGAACGCCTGGTAAAGCCTTTCGCCGAGCAGGGGCTCGATCTTCGGCTGTTGCATCTCGGGTCCTGGGGTAACGATATCGGACGGCCTAAGGAGGAGACGCTGGGGATCCTTCAGGTCCGCGACATTTGTTACTATGGCAACATCGATTTCCCCGACCTTCTTCGGCGCGAAAAGCCCGATCTGGTTTTATTCATGTCCATCGATACGTTTTCGCATCGCGCTTTCAATCGATATTGCCGCGAGGCCAACGTCCCAACCATACACCTTTTGCACGGCCTCATGCGCGTACAGGCGGTCAACCGCGCGGCCCGGTGGAAAGTGCGGATTGTGCCGCAATTGCTGTTTGCGCTTGGAAGAGTTCCGAAGGCCATGCGGCACGTCTGGCCTTGCTATGCAAAGTCACTGTGGCGCACCAAGGCGTCGCTGAGCGAATGGAAACGCTTCCTGTCTGACATCGTGCTCGGCGCCATGGGGCGCTTCACCACAAAACGGGCAGAAGATGCGCGCACCGATCATTGCTGTGTGCTCGTGCAAATGGATGTCGAATCGGCGGTCGAGAAGTATAGCCTTCGCCGGGAGGATGTCAGCGTCGTGGGGTTGCCAGATTTGATCAGCTTCGGCATCGCACCGGAGATGATCGGCTGGAATCTGGATCACGAAAATGCCGATGCACCATACGTGATGTATATCGATACAGGCTTCATCTTTTCGGGAGGCGTTTACGCTTCACCGAAGGACTTTATTGGTCATCTCGTCAGGACTGGTAAAGCTCTGGAAGCCAGGGGAAAGCGACTGATCTTCAAGCCGCACCCCGATTTTTTCCGGACCAATCTGCTGGATGATGTCCGTAACGCGGGCATCGAGATATGCGAGAAGAAGGACTTTCTTCCGCGCCTTCAGCAATGTTGCGCGGCAATTGTCGAAACGTCGAGCGCTTCGCTCGTTCCCGCCATTTTGGGCCTGCCGCTTCTGCTGGCAAAGTACGATGCCCTTTCCACGCTGGATTATGGCGACCTGCTTACGAGTTATCCCCGTGCCAAAGAGTTGACCGACTTGGCTGATTTCAGCGAACTCCTGGCGGAGGAGCGCGTATCGCTGGATGTCGAAAAGACTCGAACATGGATTTTCGACAATGCCGGTCCCTTGCCGGCCGAAGAGATGCCGCTGCGCGTGGCGCGTGTAGCCATCGACCTGATTGCCGCTTTCCGGAAAAAAAGCGCCACCGCGCATGCAGGCTAAAGGTTTCGTTCTCAGCGCCGGGCTCTATGCCGGCTCTGCCATCCTGTTGCGCCTGGTCGGTTTTGTTGTCTTCCTGTGGCTGGCGCGCACCCTGCCGGTGACCGAGTACGCCACCTGGGGGTTGCTATACGCATTGCAGACCGCAATCGTGACCTTCGGCCTGGTCGGGATCGTGGAGTCCACGATCGGCCTGCTGAAAGAACATGCAGACCCGGTCGAACGCCAGAGGCTGTTCGCGGCAGCCAATGGCGTTTTCCTGGTCGTTGCGGCGATCACCATGGTGCTGTCGGCGATTTTCTTTGTCAGCCCTTTGGGCGCCCGCAATGCGACATTGTTGTCCGGCGTTTTCGCGATCCTGTCCGGCGTGCTTCTAGCCTTTGCCGCGCTGCGCTCGCAGATCGTTCGCCTTAACGAGCAGCATCTGGAATCGCTGCTTTTCAGTTTCGTGGCGCCGCTCTGTGGGTTCTTGGGCAGCGCCGCCGCCTTTTTCTGGGACCGTTCGGTGGCATCGTTTTTCGCCGGTTCTTCGGCCGGCGTCTCGTTGGCGCTGGTGGCGGGTTATTTCCGCCCCGGCGGTTCTGCCGTCAGATTCGGCTTCAGCCATGCTGGCCTGATCCTGAAGCGAATCCAGCCCTTTGTCATTGTCGCCTTGATCAGCTGGCTGACGGGATACGGCAACAATTATCTGATCAACGCTTTTTTCTCACCTATTGAGGTGGCGCGTTACACCTTTATCTTCAACATCTGCGCCGTTATGCAACTGGTCGCCACCAGCATGAACCAGGTCTGGTCGCCGCGGTTTTACCATGTTGTGCACCAGGCGCCGCTCGCTGACGTCGACAAGCGCAACAGATTGTTCTTCCAGCTGGAAGCCGTGGTCCTGGGGCTCACTGGGGCGGCCATGCTGGTGCTGTATCCGTTCGCGGTGCGAATTCTGGGCGGCAATGCCGCGAACTACGCCGACATGCGGCCGCAGCTTTTCTTCCTGATCGAGGGGTATATCCTCGCGGTCGCCCTGTGGCAGGCGCAGAACTATCTGCTGGCCTTCGATAAGGGTGGCAAGCTCCGCGACATGCATGTACTTGCGGGGATTGTCGGCACTCTTTGCCAGTTGCTGCTGATGTGGCGCGTCGGGCCGCTGGGTATCTATCTGGGCTTTCTGGTGCAGATGCTTTTGCGCAGCGCCGGCCTGTTCATCGCCGCCAGGCGCCTATGGAAGATCCGCATGGCCTGGCAAGGTATCCTGGCGGCGACGATGCTCGCCCTGGGCGGACTGTATTTCTCGGAGTTGCTGGCATGACGCCGCTCTTGACCATCGCCATTCCGACCTACAATCGATCGAAC
Organism: uncultured Alphaproteobacteria bacterium; assembly: GCA_937942205.1. Lineage (GTDB taxonomy): Bacteria > Pseudomonadota > Alphaproteobacteria > Micropepsales > Micropepsaceae > Rhizomicrobium. Next base: position 6,648 of record CALDFO010000299.1, on the reverse strand, counting down.
TATCTGCGCATGACCCTGGAACAGCTGGCTTCGCAGCTGTGCAACGTGCCGCCCGGCACGGTCGAGGTTCTGGTCTCGGACAATTGCAGCCCCGACGATACGGGCGAGGTCGTCAAGTCTCTGACCTCCGATCTCATGCCCATCCGGTATATCCGTAACGAGACGAATCTCGGTTGGGCCCTGAACTTCGCCCAGGCGTTCGACATGGCCAAGGGCAAGTACATCCTGATGTCTGGCGACGACGACCTGCTGGTCGACGGCGCGCTGGAACTGTTGCTGGAAAAACTTCGCGGTCACGATTATGGGGTGGTCTGCATGCGCCCCTATGGCTATGACGAGGACTTCCGCGCCGAGAAACCGGAACAGCCCTACAGCGAGAAGCTGTTCACCGACAGCCAGGCCTTCCTGGTGTCAGTCCATCGCTGGTTCACCCTGACCTCATGCCTGGTGATGAACAAGTCTCTGCTGGCCGGCGTCAGCAGCAAGGAATTCATCGACACCGACCTGGCGACTTTTCACCTGATGCTGCGCGCGTCACTGGCGGCGAAGGAGAATTTGTTTCTCAACGCCTATCTGCTGGCCAGCAAGCGGCAAAACTCCTCCTCCTATGAATACGCCAATGTCTTCGTCGACCAATTCTGGCGCATCGTCGATGCGCACAAGGCCCATGGCCTGCGCCCGGCCACCATCCGCGCCATCGAGACGCGGCGGCTGTTCTCCTATTATCCCTTCTACATGTTCGATCTGCGCTCTTCCGGGCACGGTGACATTCCTGCGACACGGGCCAAACTGGACCGCCGTTTCCGCGGCCGGCTGTTGTATGAGCTGTGGCTGGCGCCGACCTTGCGCCTACCCAGGCCCTTGGCTATTGGCTGGGGCGCCATGACCACGGCTATCGGCCGGGCGGCGAGCGGCGACCTCCGGCGAGGCTTCAAATTCGCCAAGCGCAAATTAAGCCGTCTTGTTGGCAGATAAGGGGTAGAGCATGAAGGTTGTACTTTTGTGCGGCGGCAAGGGCACGCGCCTGCGCGAGGAAACGGAATACCGGCCCAAGCCCATGGTGCCGATCGGCAATCGCCCGATCCTGTGGCATATCATGCGCACCTATGCCGCGCATGGGCACAAGGAGTTCATCTTGTGCCTGGGCTATAAGGGCGAGGTGATCAAGGACTGGTTCCGCAACTTCCACTGGATGGTGTCGGATGTGACGCTGAAGCTGGGCGAGCCCGGCAATGCCCAGTTCCATGACGGCGGTCAGGAATTTCCGGAACGCGATTGGAGCGTGACACTGGCCGATACCGGCGCCGAAACCATGACCGGCGGGCGCATCAAGCGCATCCAGAAATATATCGGTGATGACGAGGAATTCCTGCTCACCTATGGCGACGGCGTCGGCAACATCGACATCAATGCCTCCATCGCCCAGCACCGCGCCAGCGGCCGCACCCTCAGCCTGACCGGCGTGCGTCCGCCGGGCCGCTGGGGCGAATTGCAGGTGGAAAAGGGCGTGGTGACCAACTTCTTTGAAAAACCCCAGACCTCGGCCGGCATGATCAATGGTGGCTATTTTGTCGCCAATCGCAAGCTGTTCAACTATCTCAACGACGATCCGGGTCTGGTGTTCGAGCAGGAACCGCTGAATGCGCTGTCACGCGACGGTCAGCTGGGTTGCTACCAGCATGACGGCTTCTGGCAGCCGATGGACACCTATCAGGAATTCATGCTGCTGAACCGCATGTGGGACGAGGGGCGCGCCCAGTGGAAAATCTGGTGACACCGGCGCTGGACGCGCGCGGCACGCGCATTCTTGTCACCGGCCATACCGGTTTCAAGGGTGCGTGGTTGTGCGAATGGCTACTCAAGGCGGGCGCGGAAGTCAGCGGCATCGCGCTGGAGCCGGAGTATCCCGACGCGATGTTCAATGTGCTGGGGCTCTCGCAGCGCCTGGCCAGCCACGCGATCTGCGATATCCGCGATGGTGACGCGCTGGCGGCCGCGGTGAAGCGCGCCGATCCCCAGATCATCTTCCACATGGCCGCGCAGGCGCTGGTGCGCCGCAGCTACCGCGAACCGCTGCTGACCTGGCAGACCAATGTCGACGGCACGCTGAACCTGCTGGAAGGTGCGCGTGCGCTGGGCCGGCCAGTGACGGTGGTGGCCGTGACGACCGACAAGGTCTATCGCAACAATGAATGGGAATACGCCTATCGCGAGGATGATGCGCTGGGCGGGCGCGATCCCTACAGCGCGTCCAAGGCCGCCTGTGAGCTGGCGGTGTCGTCCTGGCGCGCCTCGTTCGGCAAGCCGGATGGCGTCACGGTGGTGACCGCGCGCGCTGGAAATGTCATCGGCGGTGGCGACGTCTGTGAAGACCGCATCGTGCCTGATTGTTTCCGCGCCTGGAGCAAGGGCGAAACCGTGCTGATGCGCAATCCGCGCGCCACGCGGCCCTGGCAGCATGTGCTGGAGCCGCTGTCGGGCTATATCGCCTTGGCGGCTCAGGCGCATGGCGGTACGCCCGCCATCCTGGAATGCAATTTCGGCCCCAATGACGAGGGCTCGTGCACGGTGGAAACGCTGGTCAAGGCGTTCGCGGCGTTGAACCCGGCCCGCCGCTGGGACGTGACGGCTGCGCCGCCGGAACATGAAGCCCGCGCTCTGGCGCTGTGCATCGACCGGGCCCGCCACAAGCTGGGCTGGGCGCCGCGGCTGGCCTTCCAGGAAACGGTTGCCTGGACCGATGCCGGTTACTCCACCACCGACTTGCCATCCGTCGTGCGCCAGCAGATCGCGGAATTCGAAACCAAGGCCTCGCCGGCATTCGCTGGCTGATTATTCGCGCACATCGTGCACCACCTATGAAAGCAGAGGATAAAATGCAGGGCACCACCAACGAAATCTCCGGCTGCGAAGTCTGTGGCGGCACCAAGCTTGTGCCGATCCTCGACTTGGGCCTGCATCCGATGTGTGACGACCTGGTTGCGGTCGGTGACAGTCGCGTGTGCAAGGAATACCCCATCGATATTCTGTTCTGCGAAACCTGCCGCACGGCGCACCAGCGCTACCAGGTGCCCCAGCAGGATCTGTTCCCGCGGACCTATCACTATCGCTCGCGCTTCACCGCCGATGTGCTGAACGGCATGAAGAGTCTGGTCGAGGCCGTTGAACAGCGCTTCGGTTCGCTGCAGGGCAAGTTGGCGCTGGATGTGGGCTGCAATGACGGGAGCCTGCTAGGCTTTTTCCGCGACAAGGGTGCGCGCACGGTCGGCATCGAGCCGACGGGTGCCGCCGCTGATGCGCGAAAGGCCGGCCATCCGGTCTATAACGAGTTCCTGTCGGAAGAGGTCGCCGACCGCCTGGTCGCCGAGCATGGCAAACCGGACTTCATCGTCTTCACCAATGTCTTCGCCCATATCGAGGATTTGGGCGCGGTGTTGCGGGCACTGGAGCGGCTGGTGAGCCCCACCACGGTTATCGTGATCGAAAACCACTATCTGGGCGCTGTGCTGGACGGCAACCAGTTCGACACTTTCTATCACGAGCATCCGCGCACCTATTCCTATTCCTCCTTCGTGCACATCGCCAAGTCGCTGGGCCTGGGGCTGGCGGAAGTGGAATTCCCCGCCCGCTATGGCGGCAATATCCGCGTCTTCCTGGCGCCGGGCGAGGCTGGGGCGCCAGTGTCGGATGCCGTGCGTGACGTGCTGGCGCGCGAGGAAGGGTACCGGGACCGTTTCGCGCAGATGGCCGCCAATGTCGAAATCTGGCGCAAGAACAAGCGCGCCGAGATCGAGGCGCTGGTCAAGCAGCACGGCAAGCTGCGCGCCAAGGCGTTCCCGGGCCGCGCGGCCATCCTGGTCAAGCTGCTGGGGCTGAGCGACGATCACATCCTGGCGGTGCATGAAAAGCCCGGCTCGATGAAAATCGGCAACTATCTGCCCGGTACGCGTATTCCTATCGTCTCCGATGACGAACTGTGGGCGCAGGCCGACAAGAGCAAGCCGCTGATCAACATGGCCTGGCACATCTCCAAAGAAATCCGCGGCTATCTGACCAAGGCTGGCTATACCGGCCCCATAATCGACATCCTGTCGGCCGAGGATTTCAAGGCCTGATGAATGTTGTGCCGGCACATGTCGCGGTGGTGGGCGGTGGACGCTGGGCGCGGGTGTATCTCGATGTCCTGGATCGCATGCTGCCACCGGAAGTGAGCCTGTCGGTGCATCCCCGCCGCGGCGGTGACGCGATTGCGCTATGGGCGGCCGGCCGCCCGGCGCGCCGTGTCGCGATAGAGCAGGGGGCTCCCGCCCCGTGCCTCGGCGGCGTGGCGATCGTGGCCAACGCCGCGCATGACCATGGCACAGCGGTGCGGCATCTGGCGCAGGCGGGCATCCCGGCCCTGGTGGAAAAACCTCTGGCGCCCTCCTGGGACGAAAGCCGCCGCCTGGCGGGACTGGCTGCAACCGCACGGCTGGCGCCGTCGCAGGTCTTCCTGTTCGCCGGGTATATTCGCAATTTCGCGGCGCGCGTGCGCCGCGCCGGCGCCGTGCGCAGCCTGTCGGTGGTGTGGAGCGATCCCGCCGGCGAAAGCCGCTATGGCGAGGTCAAGCGCTTCGACGCCACCGTGCCCGTGCAGTGCGATGTGCTGCCCCATGTGGTGACGATCCTGGAGCTTCTGGCGCCGGGCGCGGTGACGCTGGTGGAGGCGCGAGGTTCCCGCGACGGCCTGCTTGCGCAGATGGATTTGCGCGCCGGCGATATTCCCTGCCTGGTTCGCCTGGAACGCCAGGGCGAAGCGCGCCGCCGCCTGATCGAAGCGGTGACCGACACGGGCACGCTGCAACTGGACTTCGCCGAAGAGCCCGGAGTCATTCACCAGGGCGGCGCGACTGACAACGCCGACCAGGAATGGGCCACAGGTCCGCGGCCGCTATCCCGGATGCTGCAGGCTTTCTTCGCCTTTGCCGCCGGCGCGGCGGATGAGCGATTCGACATGGCGCTGGCGCTGCGCGCCGCCGGGCTGTCGGACCAGGTGACGCAACGACTTGGCTTCGCGCAATGATGGATATGCCGCAATGAGCACTCGCCCCTATCAGATCTGCACCAACTGCGTGATGGACACGACCGATTCCAAGATCGTGTTCGACGACAAGGGCGTCTGCGACCACTGCAACACCTTCTACAAGGACGTGCTGCCCAACTGGCACACCGGCGAGCGTGGCCAGCGTGAGCTGGAAGCGCTGGTTGCCGAGATCAGGAAGGATGGCAAGGGCCGCGACTTCGACTGCATCATAGGCATGAGCGGCGGTATCGACAGTTCCTACTTGCTGTACCTGGCCAAGGAGAAGATGGGGCTGCGGCCGCTGGTCTTCCATGTCGATGCCGGCTGGAATTCGCAGGCAGCCGTCAACAATATCGAGCGGCTGGTCGACAAATTGGACCTTGATCTCTTTACCGACGTGATCGACTGGGAGGAGATGAAGGACCTGCAGCTGGCCTTCTTCAAGTCGGGTGTGCCACACATCGATACGCCGCAGGATCACGCCTTCTTCGCCACGATGTACAAGTTCGCCCGCCAGCACAACATCAAGTACATCCTGACCGGCGCCAATCTTTCCACCGAATGCATCCGCAATCCCCTGGAATGGATGTACTACCAGTCCGACTCCATCCAGCTGCGCGACATCCACCGCAAGTTCGGCAAGCGGCCGCTGAAACGCTTCCCGGTGACCTCGATCCTGTATCACAAGATCTGGCTGCCTTATGTGAAGGGCATCCGCGTGGTGCGGCCGCTGAATTACGGCCCTTATATCAAGCAAGACGCGATGAAGCTGCTGGAAGAGAAATTCGGGTGGCAGCCCTATCCTCAGAAGCATTTCGAGTCCCGCTTCACCCGCTTCTATGAAGGCTTCTGGCTGCCGGCGCGCTTCGGCTATGATACGCGCAAGGTTCAATATTCCAGCCTGATCGTCACCGGCCAGATGACCCGCGACGAGGCGCTGGAGCGGCTGAAGACACAGCCGCTGGACGCCGACACCCGGCGCCAGGAATTCGAATATGTCGCCACCAAGCTGGGCATCCCGGTCACCGAGCTCCAGACCTATTTCGACATGCCCAAAAAGACCTATCGGGACTACAAGTCCCAGGACGGCATCTACCGCATCGGCGCCAGGGTGATGCGCCTGTTCGGGATCGAGCTGGGCGGCAAGAGATGATCACCCTGGTGGATTATGGCCTGGGCAACATCCAGGCCTTTGCCAATATCTACAACCGGCTGAACATTCCGGTGACCGTCGCTCGGGATGCGCAGACGCTGGCAAACGCGTCGCGTATGATCCTGCCCGGCGTGGGGCATTTTGATTGGGCGATGAAGCGGCTGGCCGATTCCGGCATGCGCCAGACGCTGGACGATCTGGTGGTGCGGCAGAAAAAGCCGGTGCTGGGCATCTGCGTCGGTATGCAGATGATGGCCAAACGCAGTGACGAAGGCGAACTGCCCGGCCTGGGCTGGATCGACGCTGAAGTGAAGAAGTTCGACGTGACCGGCTCCAACCGGCACACCCAGTTGCCACACATGGGCTGGAATGATGTTTCGGCGACGGAATTCGGCGACATATTTGGCGGCATGGAAGGCGGTTCGCGCTTCTA
>CALDFO010000298.1 GCA_937942205.1 uncultured Alphaproteobacteria bacterium | reverse complement strand
CCTCGGGCGACCTGACGCCGCTGCGTTCCTATGAAAGCGACGCGGAAATCGCCGACCGGAACGGCCGCCAGATCGGTTATGCCGCCATGTCGGTGCTGACCGGCATGTTGCCGCCGCAGCATGTGCTGGCCTTCGACCGCATCGAGGAATCGGGCGCCAAGCTGGCGCGCTGGAGCCCGCGCCGCCGCCCCGCCAGCACGCGGCTGACGGTGACGTGCGCGCAAACCGACCTGCCCTATGCCGACCTGCCGTCGGAAGCCGAAATCCTGGCCGATCTCGCGGTCTGCACCGAGCGTTACCAGCGCGAGCGGCTGGAACGGCGGCTGATGATGCGCCGCGACCTGGGCGAGGGCACGGGCCGCCGCGCCAGCCTGACCCTCTGGCAGATCGGCGACGGCTTCCTGGTGGCCGCGCCCGCCGAACCCTATAGCCGCTTCCAGGTGGACCTGCGCAAGCGTTTCCCCCGCCATGCGGTGATGGCGCTGAACATCGCCAACGGCAATATCGGTTATCTCGCGCCCGCCGAGACCTACGGCAAGCCGGGCCTCTACCAGATCAAGATTTCGCTGTTCCGCCCCGGCTGCCTGGAGCAGGTGGTGGAGGAAACCGCCAAGACGTTGCAGAGACTCACCAATGGATAAACAGATCATGTCGTCGGACAACATTCTGGAACACAATCGCCGCTTCATTCCGGGCGGCATCTCGTCGGTCAACCGCAGCATCGATCCGCCCATCGCCTTCGTGAAGGGCGAGGGCGCGCATCTGTGGGACACCGCGGGCAAGCGCTATGTGGATTATCATGCGGGCTTCGCGCCCTATTTCCTGGGCCATAATTTCCGCCCCGTGAACGAGGCCGCCGCGCTGGCCCTGACGGGCGGCGACAGCCTGTTCGGCGCCGGTCCCTCGCGGCTGGAAGGCCAGCTGGCCGAACTGGTCTGCACCCATGTCCCGGCGGTGGACAAGGTGACGCTGCTCAACACCGGCAGCGAGGCGACCTCGCTGGCCATCCGCATCGCCCGCGCCGTCACCGGCCGTCCGCATGTGATCGTGATGCAGGGCGGCTATAACGGCAATCACGACGAGCTGGCCTGCAACGTCTTCAACACCCTGGCCGAGATCGGGCCGCGCGTCTCGCCCGGCGAATATCCGCTGCGCCCCCTGGGGGCGGGCACCACCGTCACCCAGACCCGCGTGGTCCATGCCATCAATTACAACGACCTGGAGTCGGTGCGCTATGTCTGCCGCCGCTATCCCGTGGCGGCGCTGATCACCGAGCCGCTGCTCCAGAATATCGGCGTGGTGAAACCCGAGGCCGGTTATCTGGAAGGTCTGCGCGATCTGGCCGACGAGTTCGGCTTCCTGCTGATCTTCGACGAGGTCAAGACCGGTTTCCGCCATGCCATCGGCGGCTACAGCCAGATTTCCGGCGTGCGGCCCGATCTGGTGGTCTATGGCAAGGCGGTGGCCAACGGCTTCCCGCTGGCGCTGGTCGGCGGCAAGGCCGAGTATATGGATACCATCATCGATCCCGACCCGTCCAGGCGGCCCTTTGTGGCGGGCACCTATAACGGCCATCCCGTCGCGGTGGCGGCGGCGGTGGAAACCGTGCGCTATCTGGTGGCGCACAAGAACGAGATCTATCCCAAGGTCGAGGACATGGGGTCCAAGATCGAGGCGGGCATCCTGGACAGCTTTTCCAGCCGCGGCATTACCGCCTGCGTCGCGCGGCAGGGCTCGGCCTTTTCCTTCTACCTGATGGCGCGTCCGCCCCGCGACCTGCACGACATCATCGAGGGTCATGACTTCGCCAAGGATGTGGCGCTGCGCCGCGCCCTGATCCAGCGCGGGGTCTTCTTCGTGCCCATCGCCACCAAGCAATGCTCCATCTCCGCCGCCCATACGGCCGAGGACATCGACTTCACGCTGGAGCAGTTCGACGCGGCGGTGGCCTCGATCTGGCACAAGTAGAGGCGCCGACAAAGGTACAATGGCCGCGTCCGCAAACAGTGGCGCGGCCGGAATCCCGCCGCTATAGTCCCCCCAAAATCACGTTATTCGGGGGAAACCGCGCATGAACAAATATTGGCTGGCCGCGCTGGGCGTCGTCATTTCCGGCGCCGTCCTTTCGGGCGGGGGCGTCGCGCAGCAGATGACCGCCACGCTGCCGCCCACTCCGTCCGCGGATTCCCCCTCGGTGCTGCCACTGGCGCGCCGTGCCCATCCGCCTGTGCCCGCGCTGCTCCAGACCCGCACCCATGAACTCTTCATGGGCAACTGCGCC
>CALDFO010000297.1 GCA_937942205.1 uncultured Alphaproteobacteria bacterium | reverse complement strand
ATAATAGCGCTGCTTACTAATCCCCGCCATGAACCTGGACCGGGACATGCTGGTGGTGATGCATGATGTGGCGCGCATCATGCGGACACGGTTCGACCAGCGCGCCCGTGAATACGGCATGACCCGCGCCCAGTGGGTCATTCTGGCCCGGCTGGAGCGCCAGCCCGGCATGACCCAGAACGAAATGGCGGGCCTGTGCGAGGTCGAGCCCATCACCGTGGGACGGCTGGTGGACCGGCTGGAAGCCAACGGGCTGGTCGAGCGCCGTCTGGACCCCGCCGACCGCCGCATCCGCCGCCTGCATCTGCTGCCCGCCTCGCGGCCCATCCTGGATGAAATCCACCGCTACAAGAACGGCCTGTTCGCCGGCATCACCGAGGGGCTGGACCCCGAGACGCTGGAGACCGTCACCAACGCGCTGCTCCACATCAAGCAGCGCCTGACGGAGCCGCAGGCCCGCGTCGCCGCCAAGGCCGCGGCAGGAGAATAAGCATGTCTGCCGTCAACGACGCCTTTGCACCGGAAGGTGAGACCCGCGCCGGTCTTTGGTCCGACAAGGCGCGGCTGCGCCGTGTCCTGATGCTGGGTGGCGTAAGCGTGTTCCTGGCGCTCGCCGCGGTCTTCTATCTCAGCGGCGGCCGCTATGTGACGGCGGACGACACCTATGTCCATGCCAACAAGCTGATGGTTTCCACCGATGTTTCCGGCCTGGTGCAGACGGTGAACGTCAAGGAAGGCCAGACGGTGAAGGCGGGCGACATCCTGTTCACGCTGGACGCCAAGCCGTTCGAGATCGCGCTGGAGAACGCCCAGGCGGCGCTGGTCAGCGCCGCGCAGGATGCCGAATCCACCCGTGCCCTGTATCGCGCCGACCTGGCCCAGGCGGCCGCCCAGCAGGCGCAGGTCAATGTCAACCGGCAGACCTTCTCGCGCTATCAGGCTTTGCAGGCGCAGAACGCCATCGCCGCCATGCAGGTGGATACCGCCCGCGCCGCGCTGCTCAGCGCCCAGGCCTCGCTGGCCTCGCTGCGGCAGAACGCGGCCACCCAGCTGGCCAAGCTGAACGGCAATCCCGAACTCCCGGCGGAACAGACGCCCGCCTATCTGAAAGCCAAGGCGCAGGTGGATGAGGCGCAGCGCCAGCTCGACCATGCCACGGTACGCGCGCCCTTCGCCGGTACGGTGGGCGAGGTGGACAGCCTGCAGCCCGGCACCCTGGTGATCTCGGCCCTGTCGGCCTTTTCCACCACCAGCGCGGTCGGCATCGTCGGCAATGAGACCTGGATCGCCTCCGACCTCAAGGAAACCGATCTCACCCATGTCCATCCCGGCCAGCCGGTGGACATCACCGTGGACACCTATCCCGGCTGTCATTGGAGCGGCCATGTCCAAAGCGTCAGCGCGGCCAGCGACACCGCTTTTTCGGCCCTGCCGGCGCAGAATGCCAGCGGCAACTGGGTGAAGGTGGTGCAGCGCATCCCCGTCCGCATCGCCATCGGCGAGGCGCAGAGTGAGGCTTGCGCCCGGCCGCTGCGCGCCGGCATGAGCGCCGTCGTCAGCATAGACACCGGCCATCGCCGCTGGTGGCGGCTGATCCACGGATCGTAAGCGGCGATGGATCAGCCGCACGCCGCCCACCGGTATGACAGCAAGCTGGCCGAATGGGCGGTGTTGATCGGCTCCATGGCGGGCGTGCTGATGCAGGCCCTGGACACCACCATCGCCAATGTCGCGCTGCCGTATATGGAAGGCAGCCTGTCGGCCTCGCGCGACCAGATCACCTGGGTGCTGACCAGCTATATCATCGCCGCAGCCATCATGACCGCGCCGGTGGGCTGGCTGGCGGCGCGGTTCGGCAAGAAGAATTTCCTGATCACCGCCATCGCCGGTTTCACCTTTGCCTCCATGCTCTGTGGCGCCGCCCAGAGCCTGGAGCAGATGGTGCTGTTCCGCATCGTGCAGGGCATGTTCGGCGCCGCGCTGGGGCCGCTGTCCCAGGCGGTGATGCTGGACATGTATCCGGCCGAGAAGCGCGGCAATGTGATGGCGATCTGGGGTATGGGGGTGATGCTGGGGCCGATCCTGGGGCCGACCCTGGGCGGCATCCTCACCGATGCCTACAACTGGCGCTGGGGGTTCTATATCAACGTGCCGTTCGGCATCGCCGCCTGCGCGGCCCTGTGGATATTCTTCAAGGATACCGCGCGGGACAGCAGCCTGCGCTTCGACTGGTTCGGCTTCGGGGCGCTGTCGGTCGGGCTGGCCTCGCTGCAACTGATGCTGGACCGCGGCACCACCAAGGACTGGTTCTCCTCCACCGAGATCGTGGTGGAGGCGATGATTTCCGTCATCGCGCTTTATCTGTTCCTGGTCCATATGCTGACGGCGAAAAAGCCGTTCCTGCCCCGCCAGGTCTTCCGCGACCGCAATCTGGTCAGCGGGCTGGTGCTGATGTTCGTGATGGGATTCGTGCTGCTGGCCTCCTCGGCGCTGATGTCGCCCTATCTGCAGGATTTGTCGGGCCGCAGCGTCACCCAGACCGGTTTTCTGATGGTGCCGCGCGGCGTCGGGGTGATGGTCGCCATGATGTTCGCGGGCCGCCTGGCGATGAAACTCGATCCGCGCCTGGTGATGACGGTGGGCGCGGCCTGCCTGCTCTGGTCCATGTGGCACATGACCGCCTGGACACCGGACATCGATGGGTTGACCATCTCCTGGGTGACCTTCGTGCAGGGCATCGGCATGGGCCTGGTGTTCGTGCCCATGAACCTGGTGGCGTTTGCGACACTTTCGCCACAATTGCGGACGGACGGCGCGGGCCTGTCCAACCTGATGCGCAATATCGGCAGCGCGGTGGGCGTTTCGCTGACCTCCACGGTGCTCGCCAGCAGCATCCAGACGATTCACGCCCAGCTCACCGCCCATGCCACGCCGTTCAATCGCGCGCTGGGGGTCAATGCGCCATCCATGATGATGAATCCTCAGATTCCTTTTGGGTTGGCAAATCTGAATTCTCTCCTAGAATACCGCGCGCAAGTGCAGGCCTACGCCAACGACTTCCTGTTCATGTTCTGGGTGAGTCTTCCGGTGTTCGTCATCATCTGGCTGATGAAGCGGCCTGTATTCGCCCGTGGAGAAACCCCTAAAATGGAAGTGGTGGAATAATGAAAGTCGCATTCATCGGACTGGGCGTGATGGGATATCCGATGGCGGGGCACCTGAAAAAGGCCGGTCATGACGTCACCGTCTACAACCGCAATTCCGAAAAGGCGAAGCAGTGGAAGGCCGAGTATGGCGGCGAGACCGCGCCGACTCCGGCCGAGGCCGCCAAGGGGCAGGAGATCGTGTTCTGCTGCGTGGGACGCGACAGCGACCTGCGCGAAGTGACTCTGGGAGGGCAGGGGGCTTTCCAGGCGATGGCCAAGGGCGGCCTGTTCGTGGATCACACCACGGCCAGCGCCTCGATCGCGCGCGAGCTGGCGGCGGAAGCCGAAAAGCGCGGTTTCGATTTCGTCGATGCGCCGGTGTCGGGCGGCCAGGCGGGCGCGGTGAACGGCAAGCTGGGCATCATGTGCGGCGGCAAGGAAGACGCCTATGCCAAGGCCGAGGCCGTGATGGCGCCCTATACCAAGATGGCCAAGCGGCTGGGCCCGCCCGGCTCCGGCCAGCTCACCAAGATGGTCAACCAGATCTGCATCGCCGGCATCGTGCAGGGCATGTCGGAAGCCTACAGCCTGATGCGCGCCGCCGGCCTGGATATCGAGGCGGTGACCGACGTCATCTCCAAGGGCGCCGCCCAGAGCTGGCAGATGGAGAACCGCGTCAAGACCATGAATGCGGGACAGTATGAGCACGGCTTCGCGGTGGAATGGATGCGCAAGGATCTGGGCATCGCGCTGGAGGAAGCGCGCAAGCAGGGCGTCAGCCTGCCCATCACCGCGGTGGTGGACCAGTTCTATGCCGAGGTCGAGAATCTGGGCGGCAAGCGTTGGGACACATCCAGCCTGTTCGTGCGCCAGGAGGCGGCGCGCAAAGGTAACAAGAAGTAGCACAGTACGAGGCATCGGCATGAACGATCAGGATACGCGCACCGCGGCGACCGCGGCTGTCACGGCGAGCAAGGGAGGGCGCGGCTATCACCATGGCGACCTTCGCAACGGGCTGTTGGAGGCGGCGCGCACCATCCTGGAAGAAGAGTCGCTGGCGGCCCTGACCTTGCGCGCGGTGGCGCGCAAGGCGGGCGTCAGCCATGCCGCGCCTTATCGCCATTTCCCCAATCACGAGGCGCTGCTGGTCGAACTGTCGATCGAGGGGTTCGACGAGTTGCGCGAGGCGTTGGTGGAAGCCGCCAAGGCCCCGGGCAGCGAATCCGACAGGATCGCCACCCTGGGCGCGGCCTATATGCGCTTCGTGGCGGCGCGTCCGGCGCTGGCGCGGCTGATGTTCGGCGGCCAGCTTCCCAACCGCGACCAGTTCCCCACCCTGGGCCTGAAGGCCGACGCCATCGGCGAGACCATCGGGGCGGCATTGCACGACAACGCCCTGGGGCTGGCGGTGTGGGGGGCGATGCACGGCCTGGCCATGCTGGTGCTGGAGAATGTGATCGACCTGGGCCAGCGCCGCAGCGGCCTGCATGTGCTGCCGGCCCGGGCAGAGATCATCCTGCGCAGCCTGTTTGCGACTTCAAGGGATTGACCCTTGGCATCGGCTTTCTCCCCCTGCGGCGCGAAGCGCCAGGCGGGGGGAGATGTCGCAGCGAAGTGTCTGCGGAGCAGACCTGAGCTGTGACAGAGGGGGTCATTTCAAAAGACGTGCGGCTTCCACCGCGAAATAAGTCAGGATGCCGCTGGCGCCCGCGCGCTTGAAGGCGATCAGCGCCTCGATCATGGCGCGGTCGCGGTCCAGCCAGCCTTTCTCGAAGGCGGCCGACAGCATCGCGTATTCGCCCGACACCTGATAGGCGAAGGTCGGCACGCCGAAACGCTCCTTCACCCGCCGCACCAGATCCAGATAGGGCATACCCGGCTTGACCATCACCATGTCGGCGCCTTCGGCCAGGTCCAGCGCCACCTCGCGCATCGCCTCGTCGCCATTGGCGGGGTCCATCTGATAGGTGCGCTTGTCGCCGGCCTTCAATCCAGGAACATCTTGGGATTTCGCCGATCCCCCCGCACCGCGGAGGGGGCCGTAAAAAGCGCTGGCATTTTTGGCGGCATAGGCCATCAGCAGGGTGTTGTGATGCCCGTTTTCATCCAGCGCCTGGCGGATCGCGCCGATGCGCCCGTCCATCATGTCGGACGGCGCGATGATGTCGCAGCCCGCCTGCACCTGCACCAGCGCCTGGCGGGTGAGGATTTCCACCGTGGCGTCGTTATGGACATCGCCGTCCAGCAGCACGCCGTCATGGCCGTGGCTGGTATAGGGATCGAGCGCCACGTCGCACAGCACGCCGATCCCGGGCACCGCCGCCTTGATGGCGCGCACCGCGCGGCACACCAGATTGTCCGGGTTCACCGCCTCGCGCCCGTCCTCGGTCTTGAGGGCGGCGGGCGTCTGGGGAAACAGCGCGATGACCGGAATGCCCAGGTCCGCGGCTTCCCGCGCCGCCGCGACCAGCAGGTCCACCGACAGCCGCTCCACGCCGGGCATCGAGGCCACGGCCTCGCGCCGGTTGTCGCCGTCCAGCACGAAGACCGGCCAGATGAAGTCGGCGGGCGACAGGATATTCTCGGCCACCAGCCGCCGCGTCCAGTCATGCCGCCTGAGGCGACGCATACGAATTTGCGGATAGCTGCTCATGGGCGTCGCGAATAACTGCTCATAGGGATCAGGTTCTTGCCAATTCACCGGGGGCGGCGCAAGTCTGGGGGCATGGATCCGCATATCAAGGCTGAAAAACGGGGGCGGCTGGGCCTGCTGACCCTCGACCGGCCGCAGGCGCTGAACGCCCTGACCCACGGCATGATCGCCGCCCTGGCCGAACGGCTGGCGGACTGGGCGGCCGATGACGGCATCGCGGCGGTGGCGATCCGGGGGGCGGGGGATCGCGCCTTTTGCGCCGGGGGCGATATCCGCGCCGTGCAGCAGGCGGTGATCGCGGGCAGCGATGCGGGGGCGCGGCTGCTGCGGGACGAATACCGTCTCAACGCCGCCATCGGATCATATCCCAAGCCCTATGTCGCCCTGCTGCATGGTTTCGTGCTGGGCGGCGGCGCGGGCGTGTCGGTGCATGGACGGCTGCGCCTGGCGGACGCCTCGCTGGCTTTCGGAATGCCGGAAACCGGGATCGGCTTTGTTCCCGATGTGGGCAGCAGCCATTTCCTGTCGCGCTGTCCGGGCGAGATGGGTCTGTATCTGGGCCTGACCGGCGCGCGCATCGGGCTGGGCGACGCACTGGCGGCGGGCCTGGTCACCCATGCCGTGGCGGCGGCGGATTTCGACGCGGTGATCGAAAACCTGGCGCGCGGCGAAGGTATCGAAGCCTTCGCGCGCAAGCCGCCGCCGGGCGCGCTGGCGCCGCATCGCCGTCGCATCGAGACGATCTTTTCCGCCGGTTCGGTGGAGGCGATCCTGGAACGGCTGGACCGCGACGGCAGCGACTTCGCGCAGGAGACGGCGCGGACGCTGCGGGCCCAGTCGCCCACCTCGCTGAAGCTGACCTATCACACCCTTCGCACCGGGCGCGGGCTGGACCTGCGCCAATGCCTGGCGATGGAATATCGTGTGGCGCTGCGGGTGCTGCAGACCCCCGACTTCCGCGAAGGCGTGCGCGCCGCGCTAGTGGACAAGGACCGCGCGCCGCGCTGGAATCCGGCGTCGCTGGCGGGGGTGGGCGATGTGGCGCGCTTTTTCGCGGCCCTGGAGCCGGGCGAATTATTTTAGCGATGCGATTTACCCTTTGTTTGCCATGACGGGACATGATGGCGCCGTCTGGAAAACTGCCCCTTGAGCGGCCGCGCGTTTTACGCGCCCTTAAGACATCGCGCCTAATCTGGCTCCAACAATAGGTGGGCTCCGCAAAAAGCGGAGAAAAACAGATGACGGCCATGGCCAAACCGCAGGCCGCGGCGGCGCTCGAAAGCGTCGCTTCGGTGCGAAAGCATTATCTCGAGACTCTCAACCTGGTTGAGCGGCTGCACCGGCAGCTGCTGGACGTGATCAAGGACGAACTGGACCGCCGCGACGAGCGCGAGATCAATTCGGTCCAGGCGCTGCTGCTGTTCAATGTCGGAGATCAGGAGCTGACCGCGGGCGAATTGCGCACGCGCGGCCATTATCTGGGCTCCAACGTCTCCTACAATCTCAAGAAGCTGGTCGAGGGCGGCTATATCCATCACGAGCGGTCGGAAGCCGATCGCCGTTCGGTGCTGGTGCGCCTGACCCGCAAGGGCGAGGCGGTGCGCGACACGTTGCGCGAACTGTTCGACCGCCATCTGCTGTCGCTGGAAGCGGTGGGCAATGTCGGCAGCGCCGACCTGGACAGCATGAACGTCACCCTCAAGCGCATGGAACGCTTCTGGATCGACCAGGTCCGTTTCCGGCTCTGATCAGCCCTTGCGCGCGTCCCTGCGGCGCGGCCAGGGCAGGAAGGCGCCGACCCGCCGCCGGTATGCGGCATAGGCGGGACGGCGCTGATCCATGCCGTCCTCCATCACCGCGGTGGAAACCTGCGTCAGCAGGAAAACCGTCAGGAGCGGGCTGACCAGCAGCCACCATTGCCCGCTGGCCGAGAAGCCGATCAGGAACAGCCCCGCCCACAACAGGCTTTCGCCGAAATAGTTGGGATGGCGCGACCAGCCCCACAGACCCTTGTCCATCACCTGGCCCGCATGAGCGGGGTCGGCGCGGAACCGGGCAAGCTGGAGGTCGGCGACCGCCTCCCAGGCGATGGCCAGGGTCGCCAGCCCCGCGCCCAGATAATCCAGCCACCCCATTGGCGCATAGCCGTTCAGCACGGCGGCCACCGGCGGCGCGGCGATCACCCAGATGAGAATCGCTTGCAACAAGAACACCTGGATCAGACTCAACCACCACCAGCGGCGGCCGAACCGCTGCCGCAGGACCGCATAGCGATGATCCTCCCCCTCATGGCGCGCCCAGAGGTGGGCCGCCAGCCGGACAGCCCAGATATTCACCAGGAAAATCACCAGTGCGGCACGGTCGCCGCCCGCCTGGCCCGTCCAGGCGGCGACATCGACCACCCCGGCCAGACCCAGGCTCCAGGCAATCGTTCCGATGCTGGAATCGCGGATGCGAAGCGATATCAACCACAGCAGGACGGCGCCGCCCAGCAGGAACGCCAGACCCCAGAGCGGCGGCGAAAGAATAGGAAGGACCAGCGGGATCATGTGACAAATTGCTTGGAATCAAACACTTCTTTCGGGGTATCCTGTTTATCAGGGGCAGGACCAGACCCAAGGGCACCAAGCATGGCGTTTTCCTATTCCAGCAGTTTCCAGGATGCCCTGGCGGCCCTGAAGCGGGAAGGCCGTTATCGCGTCTTCGCCGACATCCTGCGCGAGCGCGGCGCCTTTCCGCAGGCCTCGCTGGCGGCGGGCAGCCATACGGACGGCCAGGGGCGGTCGATCACGGTGTGGTGCTCCAACGACTATCTGAACATGGGCCAGCATCCCAAGGTGCTGGCGGCGATGCACGAGGCGGTGGACGCGGTGGGCGCGGGCAGCGGCGGCACCCGCAACATCTCCGGCACCACCCACTACCATGTCGAACTGGAACGCGAGCTGGCCGATCTGCATGGCAAGGAAGCGGCGCTGCTGTTCACCAGCGGCTTCGTCTCCAACGACGCCACCCTGTCCACCCTGTCCAAGGTGCTGCCGGGCCTGATCATCTTCTCCGACGAATTGAATCATGCCTCGATGATCGAAGGCATCCGTCATGGCGGCACGCCCAAATACGTCTTCCGCCACAACGATGTCGCCCATCTGGAGGAATTGCTGAAGGCCGCCAATCCGGCGGCGCCCAAGCTGATCGCCTTTGAGAGCGTCTATTCGATGGAGGGCGAGTTCTCGCCCACCGCCGCCATCTGTGACCTGGCCGAGAAGTACGGCGCGCTGACCTATATCGACGAGGTTCATGGCGTGGGCCTGTATGGGCCGCGCGGCGCGGGCGTGGCGGCGCGCGACGGCACCATGCACCGCATCGACATCGTGGAAGGCACCCTGGCCAAGGCGTTCGGGGTGATGGGCGGCTATGTCGCCGCCAGCGCCGAGCTGGTGGACTGTATCCGCAGCTTCGCGCCCGGCTTCATCTTCACCACCTCGCTGGCCCCGGTGATCGCGGCGGGCACGCTGGCCTCGATCCGCCACCTGAAATCCTCGGACGCCGAGCGCCAGATGCTGGCCGCCCGCGCCGCCGAGACGCT
>CALDFO010000296.1 GCA_937942205.1 uncultured Alphaproteobacteria bacterium | reverse complement strand
GGATCAGCGGCAGCAGCACCGCCGCCTTGCGCGCGCCGAACTGCGCAGGGCGCAGATCGGGCGTCAGGTCGTAATCGTCATGGTCTGTGACATCGGGTGGCGCGGCGTGCAGGCGCGCGCGCAACTGTTCCATCAGCTCCGGCTGGAAGGGATTTGCGCCACCTGCCGTCATGACGCCACAATCGCGGGTTTTCGTTGAGATATTAAGGACATTTGCGGGGTTGCGCGCGCTGCGCCCCACGGTGCAACATAACCCGGACCCCGGCAAGCGCAGACACCCATCTCAGGCCCCGCATGAACAAGCTGGACATTCTGGACGAGCGCGAAGCCGCGGCGAAACTGTCCGCCGCCGGCGCGACCTTCGCCAAGGTGCGCGACAGCCTGAACGCGGTGATCTTCGGCCAGGAAGAGGTGATCGAGCAGACGCTGGTGACGCTGCTGGCGGGCGGCCACGGCCTTCTGATCGGCGTGCCGGGCCTGGCCAAGACCAAGCTGGTGGACACGCTGGGCACGGTGCTGGGGGTGGACACCAGCCGCGTGCAGTTCACGCCCGACCTGATGCCCGCCGACATCACCGGCTCGGAAGTGATGGAGGAAAGCGCCAGCGGCGAGCGCACCTTCCGCTTCATCCGCGGCCCGGTCTTCACCCAGCTTCTGATGGCCGACGAGATCAACCGCGCCTCTCCGCGCACCCAGTCGGCGCTGCTGCAGGCGATGGCCGAGCGGCATGTGACGGTGGCGGGGGTGCGCCACGACCTGCCGCGCCTGTTCCATGTGCTGGCGACGCAGAATCCGCTGGAGCAGGAAGGCACCTATCCCCTGCCCGAGGCGCAGCTCGACCGCTTCCTGTTGCAGATCGATGTCGGCTATCCCGGCCTGGAAGCCGAGCGGCGGATGCTGCTGGCCACCACCATCGGCGAGGAAAAGCACGCCGCCGCCGTCTGCACCCCCGACGACCTGTTGGAGGCGCAGGCCCTGGTGCGCCGCCTTCCGGTGGGCGAGCAGGTGGTGGACGCCATCCTGTCCCTGGTGCGCGCCGCGCGCCCGGACAGCAACCATGACAGCGATCATGACAGCGGCGTGAAAGGCATGATCGCCTGGGGCCCCGGCCCCCGCGCCAGCCAGGCCCTGATGCTGGCGGTGCGCGCCCGCGCCCTGCTGGACGGGCGTTTCGCGCCCTCCACCGATGATGTGATGGCGCTGGCCGGGCCGGTGCTGCGGCACCGCATGGCGCTGAATTTCGCCGCCCGCGCCGAAGGCGCCACCACGGCCGGCGTGATCGCCCGGCTTTGCGAAAGCCTTTTCTGACAGGGGCGCGTTTTGACCCAGTTTTCCGCGCTTCAGCATGAAGCCGATGGCCTGTCCGCCGGGCTGCCGCCGCTGATGGTGCGCGCCGATCATCTGGCCGCCAGCGTCAGCCTGGGGGTGCATGGCCGCCGCCGCGCCGGAATGGGCGAAAGCTTCTGGCAGTTCCGCCGCTATGCCAGCCACGATTCCAGCAGCGCGATAGACTGGCGCCAGTCGGCCCGCTCGCGGCACATCTTCGTGCGCGAGCGCGAATGGGAAGCGGCCCAGACGGTCTGGTTCTGGCGTGACGCCAGCCCCGGGATGGATTTCCGCTCCGATGTCCGTTCCGGTCCGAAAGACATTGCGTCCAAGCGCCGGCGCGCCGACCTGCTGCTGCTGGCGCTGGCCTCGCTGCTGGTGCGCGGCGGCGAGCGGGTGGGTTTCATCGGCATGGAGGGCGCGCCCGCCGCCTCGCGCCTGGCGCTGACCCGCATCGGCCGCGCCTTGTTCGCGCCCCACACCGACGCCCTGCCGCTGGCCACGCTGGACCGCTCCCAGCCCATCGCGCGCGGCGGCCATCTGGTCTGGTTCAGCGACTTCCTCGACGAGGGCGCGTTCGACGCCATGCGCCGCCTGTCGCAGCGCGGCGTCATCGGCCATCTGGTCCGCATCGTGGACCCGGCGGAGGAGGACTTCCCCTATGCCGGGCGCACGCGCTTTGAAGCGCCCGGTCAAATATCGGGTGGCGCGCGCGGCGCGGCGGAAATCTTCGGCCGGGCCGAGCGGGTGCGCGCCGCCTATCGCGCCCGCTTCGCCGCGCATGGCGACGCGGTGGCCGCCCAGGCCGCGCGGCTGGGCTGGACCGCCACCATGCACCGCACCGACCATGCGCCGCAGGCGTCGCTGATCGCGCTGCATGGCGCCATCGGCGGCGGCTGATCATATGTTCGGCCTGCCGCTGACCTTCGGAACGCCGCTGATCCTGACGGCGCTGCTTGCCCTGCCGGTGCTGTGGTGGCTGTTGCGGGTGACGCCGCCCCAACCGCGCCGCACGATCTTCCCGCCGCTGCGCCTGCTGCGCGGCCTGGAAGACGAGGAGCAGACGCCCGCCGCCACGCCCTGGTGGCTGCTGCTGCTGCGCTTGGCGGCGGCGGCGCTGGTGTTCCTGGCGCTGGCCGATCCGCTGCTGGGCCGCCCGCCGCAACTGACCGCGCCCGGCCCGCTGGTGATCGTGGTGGACAATGGCTGGACCGCCGCCAGGGACTGGAATGCGCGCCAGGCGCTGTTGAACGATCTGCTGCATGGCGCGCAAGGCCGCCCCGTCGCGATCATTCCCACCGCGGGCCCCGCGCCCGCCGGCCTGCTCAATGAAGGCGAGGCGACGCGCATCGCCCGCGAGCTGAAGCCGGTGTCCTGGCGCGGCGACCGCGCCGCCGCCGCCGCGGCGCTGGGCCGCTTCACCTTCGCCGCCGCGCCCGCGCTCTATTGGCTGTCGGACGGCATCGAGGATGCGGGCGCCAAGACCTTGCGCGCCGCCTTCGCCCGTTACGGCGGCGTCAGCATCCATGCCCCCTCGCGTCTGCCGCTGGCGCTGCTGCCGGTGACGCGCGACGCCAGCGGTTTCGCCCTGACCGCGCATCGCGCGGCGGGCGGCGCGGCGCGGGAGATCGAGGCGGCGGCGATCGGGGCGCGCGGCGAGACGCTGGCCGCCACCAAAATCCGCTTCAAGAGCAATGACACCATCGCCAAGGGCCATATCGCCCTGCCGATGGAGGTCCGCAACGCCACCACCCGCCTGGCCATCACGGGCGAGGACAGCGCGGGCGCGGTGCAGTTGCTGGACCGGGGCGCGGCGCAACGCAGCGCCGGCATCGTGTCGGAGACGGAAGGCGAGGGCCAGCCGCTGCTGTCGGACGTCTATTATCTGGAACGGGCGCTGGCGCCCTATGCCGAGATCGCGCGCGGCGGCATCGGCGCGCTGCTGGACAAGAATGTCTCGGTGCTGGTCCTGGCCGACGTGGCCCGCATCACCGGCGACAACCTCAAGCGGGTGCAGGATTTCGTGAAGAAGGGCGGCGTGCTGATCCGCTTCGCGGGCGAGCGCATGACCGGCGGCAGCGACGAACTGGTGCCGGTGCGGCTGCGGGCGGGCGGGCGCTATCTGGGCAGCGCCATGGCCTGGTCCTCGGCGCAGCGGCTGGGACGCTTCGGGCCCAGCAGCCCGTTCAACGGATTGGAGATTCCCAATGAAGTGACGGTGACGCGGCAGATCCTGGCCGAGCCGTCGGCCGAACTCCAGTCGCGCACCTGGGCCAGCCTGGCGGACGGCACCCCCCTGATCACCGCCAAGGCGGACGGCGCGGGCTGGATCGTGCTGTTCCACACCACCGCCAGTCCCGGCTGGTCGTCGCTGCCTTTGTCGGGCCTGTATGTGGACATGCTCAAGCGCCTGCTGGCGTTGTCGGCGGGCACCCCGGCGCGCGACCTGGCGGGGCTGACCAGCCTGCCGCCGGTGTCGGTGCTGGACGGATTCGGCCAGGCCGCCGCGCCGGCCGGTGACGCGCTGCCGATAGCCGCTCAGGACTTCACCAAGACGGTCGTGTCCCGCCGGCACCCGCCCGGCCTGTATGGCGCCCATGAGGTGGAAAGCGCGCTGAATGTGATGAAGGCCGATGACCGCCTCGCGCCACTGGCCGATGCCGATGTGCAGGCGTATGCGGGAACACAGGCCCGCGCCCTGGAACCCTGGCTGCTGGCCGCCGCGATGGCGCTGCTGCTGCTGGACGCGCTGGCCTCGCTGGCCTTGCGCGGCTTCGGCCCCAACCGTGTGCGCTGGATCGGCGCGGTCTTTATGCTGTTCCTCGGCGTGTTGGCCGTTCCGCAGGCCCGCGCCGATGAGGCGGCGCTGATGGCCTCGGCGCTGGACACACGGCTGGCCTATGTGAAGACCGGCCTGGCCGATGTGGACACCACCAGCCAGCAGGGCCTGACCGGGCTGGGTTTCGCGCTGCGGCTGCGTACCTCTTACGAGCCGCTGGAGCCGGTGGGGCTGGATCTGGAAAAGGACGATCTGTCTTTCTATCCCCTGCTCTACTGGCCGATGGACCCGCGCGCCAAGGCGCTGTCGCCCCGCGCCCTGGCCAAGGTCGGCGATTACATGCGCCAGGGCGGCACCATCCTGTTCGACACCCGCGACCTGACGCTGGGCGCCACGCGCGGCCCCACCTCGCCGGGCGAGCAGACGCTGCGCCGCCTGACCGCCGGACTGGACATGCCCCGGCTGGAGCCGGTGCGCGGCGATCATGTGCTGACCAAGGCGTTCTATATCCTGCGCGACTTTCCCGGCCGCTGGAGCGGCGGACAGGTCTGGGTGGAGGCGCTGCCGCCGGCCGCGCGGTCCGGCGAAGTCGCGCCGCCCGCGCGGGGCGGTGATGGCGTGTCGCCGGTGATCATCGGCGGCAATGACTGGGCCGCCGCCTGGGCGGTGGATGCCAATGGCCGCTTCACCAACACGCCCTCGCCCGGCGGCGAAATCCAGCGCGAGATGGCCTTCCGCTTCGGCATCAATGTGGTGATGTATGCCCTGACCGGCAATTACAAGACCGATCAGGTCCACGCCCCGGCGCTGCTGCAACGCATGGGGCGGCCATGACCCGGCTGGACTTCGCGCCCGTCCTGCCCTTGCCGCTGCTCTATGCGCTGGCGGCGCTGGCGCTGCTGATCGTTGCTTTTGCTTTTTACCGGCGGGCACGCGGCGCCTGGGCGCGCGGCCTGGCCTTCGCCGTCCTGCTGTTCGCGCTGGCCGGGCCGCTGCTGGTGCGCGAACAGCGCGCGCCTTTGCCCGATGTCGCCGTCATCGTCACCGATCGCTCCCAGAGCATGGGGCTGGGCACGCGCGGGGCGCAGGCGGAGGCGGCGCGGGCCCAGATCCGCAAGCAGCTGGAAGCCCAGCCGGGCCTGATCGTGCGCGAGACCAGCATCGGCACCACCACCGGCGGCGACGGCAACGGCACCCAGGCTTTCGCGGCGTTGAACGCGGCCATCGCCGATGTGCCGCCCGGGCGCATGGCGGGCGCGATCCTGATCACCGACGGCCAGGTGCATGACGCGCCCACGCCCGAAAATCTGCAACTGAAAGCGCCGCTGCAGGTGCTGGTGGCGGGCGGCCGCGACGAGAAAGACCGCAAGCTGACCGTCATCACCGCCGCGCGCTTCGCCATTGTCGGCCAATGGGCCAATATCCGCCTGCGGGTGGACGATCTGGGCGCGGCGGCGGGCGGCACCGCCAGCCTGGAGATCCGCATCGACGGCAAGCCGTTCGGCCGCCGCACCGTGCCGGTCGGCCAGGACACGGTGATCCGCCTGCCGGTGGCGCATGAAGGCGAGAATCTGATCGAACTGGCCGCCGCGCCCGGTCCCGCCGAACTGACGTTGCAGAACAATCATGCGGTGGTGACGGTGTCGGGCATCCGCGACCGGCTGCGGGTGCTGCTGGTGTCGGGCGAGCCCCATGCGGGCGAGCGGGTGTGGCGCAACCTGCTCAAGGCCGATCCGTCGGTGGACCTGGTGCATTTCACCATCCTGCGCCCGCCGGACAAGCAGGACGCCACGCCGATTTCCGAACTGTCGCTGATCGCCTTCCCCACCCGCGAGCTGTTCTCGGAAAAGCTGGGCTCCTTCGATCTGGTGGTGTTCGACCGCTACAAGGAGCGGGGCATCCTGCCGCTGGCCTATTTCCAGAACATCGCCAACTATGTGCAGGATGGCGGGGCGCTGCTGATCTCCTCCGGGCCGGAAATGGCGGGGCCCGAAAGCATCTACCGCACGCCGCTGTCGCAGGTGCTGCCCGCCCAGCCCACCGGACAGGTGGTGACCGGCGGTTTCCGTCCGCGCGTGACGCCCGAAGGCAAGGCCCATCCGGTGACGCGCGAACTGCCCGGACAAGGACAGGACAATGCCGCGCCCACATGGGGCCGCTGGTTCCGCATCATCGGCGCCAACAAGCTGGCGGGCCAGACGGTGATGGCGGGCGATGCGGGCCGCCCCCTGCTGGTGCTGGACCAGGTGGGCAAGGGCCGGGTCGCCGAACTGATGAGCGATCAGACCTGGCTGTGGGCGCGCGGCTTCGAGGGCGGCGGGCCGCAGGCCGAACTGCTGCGGCGGCTGGCGCACTGGCTGATGAAGGAGCCGGAACTGGAAGCCGAGGCGCTGACCGCCGATATCGTCGGCGACGAAATCCGCCTCACCCGCCGCACCATGGCCCCCGCCACGCCGCCGGTGAAACTGACCCCGCCGGACGGCAAGACGGTGACCCTGCCGCTGACCCGCGCCGAACCCGGTATCTGGCGCGCCAGCGCCAAGGTGACCGAGTTGGGTCTTTACCGCGCCACCGACGGCATCCTCTCCACCGTCACGGCGGCCGGGCCGTTGAATCCGCGCGAGGTCGCCGATATGCGCGCGACGGACAGCGTGCTGTCGCCCCTGGCGGCGGCCAGCGGCGGCGGCGTGCATTGGCTGGCGGACGGCACCCCGCAGGTGCGCCGGACCGCGCCGGGCGATGCCGCCGGCGGCAAGGGCTGGATCGGCCTGCGCGCCAACAACGCCTATCGCGTCACCGCGCTGGAACAGGAAAAGCTGCTGCCGCAGTGGCTGGCACTGCTGCTGATCGCCGGTGCGCTGCTGCTGGCCTGGCGGCTGGAAGGCCGCTAATTCCGCCTGGAGGCGGGAACCTTAGGGCCGCCTCGCGCCTTAGTAGAAGGCCCTGCCGCCGCCCGGAGCGACCATGACCTTCACCCAACTGGACCCCTGCATTCCCATGACCGTGGAGGGCAAGGGCAAGGGGTCCGCCATCGCCGTGATCGACTATGGCCAGGAGCACAATCTGATCTGGGTCGTGGCGCTGGATGAGAGCGGCGAGATCTGGTGCTCGCCCAATCCCAAGGTCCGCCTGCAGAACAACTGGACCATGGGACGGCGCACGCCGCGCCCGGAACTGGGCTTGGCCGCCGAGTAGCAACGCGATGCGGGAACAGAGCCGCCGCCGCGCCGTTTGAATCAGGTGCGGTCAAGCAATCGCCCAAGCAATCGCACAAGCAATCACAGTGAAAGCGATCACAGGAGAGACACGATGAGCATCAAAGGCCAGATCAAGGAAGCCGCCGGTTTCGTCAAGGAAGAAGCCCACGAGCATGGCAAGAGCGCGGAAAGCAGGCAGAAGGCCGAGGAAGGCCGCGCGCTTCGGAACGAAGGCCGTGTCGAGGACGGCAAGGCTCCCAAGACCAGCCAGCCGGGCACCGGCCACTGATACCGGCTCCGGCCGGTAATCCCGCCGGTCATCCGGGAAGCCCGCATGGCCTCCATGCGGGCTTTCGCATGAATGGGGTTATGCCAGCCTGGCCGCGTAAAGCGCCGACAGGTTGGTCCAGGCGCGCTCGGCTTCCGCTTCGTTATAGGCCTGGCTGCCCTTGACGCACCAGCCGTGATCGGCGGCGTAGACTTCGATCGTGGCCGTCTTGCCGGCGGCGGCGAAGGCGGCCTTGAGATCGTCCTTCATTTTCGGATTCTGCGCGTCGTCGTTGCGGGCCTGGCAGATCAGATAGGCGGCCTGTGTCTTGCCGATCAGCAGATGCGGACTGTCGGGCTTGTCGCTGAACAGGCCGTTGCCGCCATGAAAGCTGCCCACGGCGGCGATCCGGCCCGGCGCCATCGCGGCGGTGCGGAACGACAGCGCGCCGCCCATGCAATAGCCCTGCACGCCCGCCTTTTTCGTCTTGTCGGTCACCGCCTGGGCATCGAGAAAGGCCAGATAGGCCACCGCGTCGCGGTCGATGCCGTCATTGGTCATGGCGCCGCGATAGCCCGTCAGCTTGGCGCGCTGTTCGGGGTTGGAGAAATCGAAATTGTCGCCGATCACCGGCGCGCGAGCCGAGCGGTAGAAGGGATTGACGACCAGCACGGTGTATCCCTGCCCCGCCAGGCGGCGGCCCATATCGCGGAAGACCGGACGCAGGCCCATGATGTCGGGCCAGACCAGCACGGCGGGCCAGCGCTGTTTGGCCCCATCGGCCTTGGGATGGAACAGCACCGCGTCACAGGCGCCGTCGGGCGTCTTCACGCTGACATCGGTTTCGGTGACGGTGTCTTGCGCCAGCGCCGGGCTGGCCACGCCCGCGGCGGCGGCGGCCGTCATCAGGCCGAAGCCGCGCCGCGACAGACGGGGATCGGATACAAGGCCGGGATGGATGAATTCATCGCACATGGGCGTCCTCCGCTGTTCCTGTGACGGACAGCAAAGAAGCGCCGTCCCGACCTGTCAAGATCGCGTCAGCCGATACCGGCGCCATTGGCGCAGACCGGATCGTGAATCCGGGCGCGGCGCACCAGGCCCGACAGGGTGAGCAGTTCGCCCGCCTTCAGCGACAGGCCCAGAATGCGGCTCTCATCCACCGGCCCGGGAAACCGCACCCGGCCGGGCGGCAGGCGGGCGAAACCCACCTTGGCGTAATAGGGCTCGTCGCCCACCAGCAGGATGCCGCGCCACGGCCCGGCCTGGGCGGCGGCGATACCCGCCCGCATCAGGGCGATGCCGATGCCCTTGCCGCGATCGGCGTCGCGCACCGCCAGCGGACCCAGCAGCAATTCCTCATGGCCGCCCACCGAAACGGGCCAGAAACGCACCGAGCCGCGCAGAACATCGCCCTGCGCGGCGACAAAGGACAGTTCGGGCATGGGATGGACGCCTTCGCGCAACCGGTAGGCGGACTTGGCGAACCGGCCGGGGCCGAAGCTTTGGGCATTCAGCGCCTCCACACCCGGCGCATCGCCGGGGGCTTCCAGGCGGATCTGCCAGTCGGGAGAGGCGGGCGCGGACATGCTCTTTCCGCTAAAGCCGATGCCCGCAAAAGGCAAGCGGACACCCCGGCCCGCTACCAGCGCGGCGAGACGGGCGCCGCGCCGGTGAGCTCGGCCAGCCGCCGCAGCGTGGCGGGCGTGCAGCCGGGCGGCGGCGCGGCGGGATCGGCAAAGCAGATTTCGGCGATCTCCAGGCTGGGACGGAAGGCGATGGCCGCGCCGGTGATGCGGTACAGTGCCACCAGATTGGTGACCCAGCCCGCGCGCCGGGTATAGAGCCCCAGAAATTCACTGTCGCCGCCCGACAGGCCCACTTCCTCGGCCAGCTCGCGGCGCACCGCCTCCTGCGGCGGCTCGCCCCGGTCCACCCCGCCGCCGGGCAGATGCCAGCCGCGCTTGTAGCGGTGGCGCACCAGCAGCACCCGGCCCGCGCCATCGCGCACCACCCCCATCACCCCGAACACGGTGGGCGAGAGCAATGCGCGCACCGTCATGAACAGGCGGAAGAAAACCGGCCCCAGGGTGAAAGAGCCGTTCGTTAACATGAGGGAACTTCCAGGGCGGGACGGTAACGCTTCCCTAACCACATGATTGTAACCTGCAACAGGCAATCTCCATGCATCAGCGTTTTTCATGATACCGCCGAAAGCTGAACAATGTCCGGGGCCGGATTCGAAAATCTCAAGACCCTGATCGTCGAGGACAACGCCCATATGCGGTCGTTGCTGCGGGCACTGCTCAACTCCGCCGGCATCAAGGACATAGCCGACGCCCCCAACGGCGTCGCCGCCATCCACATGCTGCGCGAGCGCAAGAGCGACCTGGTGCTCACCGACATGGCGATGCAGCCGATGGACGGCATCGAATTCACCCGTCATGTGCGGACCTCCGACGCCAGCCCCAATCCCTTCGTGCCCATCATCATGATCACCGGCCATACCGAAAAACACCGGGTGGAAGCGGCGCGCGACGCGGGCGTCACCGAACTGCTGGCCAAGCCCATCACCGCCGCCAACCTGTTCTCCCGCATCGCCGAGATCGTGGAGCGGCCACGGGCCTTCGTCCGCAGCGACAATTATTTCGGCCCCGACCGCCGCCGCCACCAGCCGGAGGATTATGCCGGTCCCTGGCGGCGGTCCGGGGATTTCCAGGATGTGAGTGTGCAATGACCGAAAAATCCGCCCGGATCATCCCCCCCGGTTCCTATCCCCAGATGCTCAGCCGCGCCGACGCGGCGCGGGCCATGCGGACCCTGCGCGCGCCGGAAACCGCCGCGCGCGCCGCCCTGGTGATGGAAAACAGCAGGCCCGCGCTGCGCGCGGCGGTGCTGGCGCTGGTGGCCAGTATGGAACAGGCCGGCGCCGACATGGCGCGGGTGCATGAGACGGTGCGCGAAATCCGCGGCATGGCCGAGACGGCGGGCCTGGCCTCCACCGGCCGCATCGCCGAAGTTCTGTGCCGCTACATGGACGACATGGCCCGCATCGGCCACCCGCCGGACCAGACCATCACCGCCCTGCATGTCAGCGCCATCGCCCGCGCCGCGCGCGCCGAAAAGGACGATGCCCGGATGGGCGAGCGGGTGGCCGCCGAACTGGCCGCCCTGGTCAGCCGCAAGCTGACGGAAGCGCGCGGCGGACCCGGCGCCCAGCCCTGACGCCGGTTATAAAGCGTTAACCTCTGCGGGCCGGGCGGCGCCCCGCGGTTCACGCCTCCTTAAGTCCTGCCGTTAATACTGATCCGGTCAAAATTCCGGGCCCTTCCTTCATGCTTCAGATCGGCGGCATCGTCCTTTTGTTCATCTGCGTGTTCGGCGTTTACATCGCCACCGGCGGCGCGATGGAGGTCGTCATGCATGCGGCGCCGCACGAGATGGCCACCATCTTCGGCGCGGCCATCGCCGCCATGCTGATCTCCGGCTCGATGTACAACATGAAGAAGATCATGGGCTCGCTGGGCAAGGTGATCAGCGGCCCGGCCTGGAAGCCGAAGGATTACAACGACCTGTTGTGCCTGCTGTTCCTGCTGACCAAGACCATGAAGTCCAAGGGCCTGATCGCGCTGGAAGCCCATATCGAGAAACCGTCGGAATCCTCGATCTTCAAGCGCTATCCCAAGATCATGAAGGACCATTTCGCGCTGGACTTCATCTGCGACACCCTGCGGATGATGACCATGAGCCTGGAAGACCCCCACCAGGTCGAGACCGCGATGGAAAAGCAGCTCGAAAAGCATCACCACGAGGCGCTGGTGGGCGCCAACGCCCTGCAGGCGATGGCCGACGGCCTGCCCGCGCTGGGCATCGTCGCCGCCGTGCTGGGCGTCATCAAGACCATGGGCGCGATCAGCGAGCCGCCCGAGGTGCTGGGCGGCATGATCGGCTCGGCGCTGGTCGGCACCTTCCTGGGCGTGTTCCTGGCCTATGGCGTGGTCGGACCGCTGGGCACGCGCCTGAAGGCCATCGTGGACGAGGACGCGCTGTTCTATCATGTGATCCGCGACATCCTGGTGGCGCACCTGCACGGCAACGCCGCCCAGGTGTCGGTGGAGATCGGCCGCGGCAGCGTGCCCAGCGAATACCAGCCCAGCTTCCAGGAACTGGAAAACGCCCTGAATTCCATCCCGCCGGAAGGCGCGTGATCTACTTGTAGTGTTCCCAGCGGGCGCGGAACTGCTCCTGCGCCTCGCGCCGGCGATAGCTGTCCTTGGCTTCCGACAGCGAGACGCAGAAGGAGGCCAGCGCGCCCGCGAACACGCCCATCGGCACCGCGTAATAGACCTCGATATCGGATCCGAAGGCGACGATGCCCGTCACCAGCATGCCCGCCAGTTGCGCCACGCTTTTCGGAAGAAACCCCATCCCCCGGTTCTAGGAACCGGTTGTGCCAAAATGAAGCAAGGGCTCCCGGCAAGGTTAATGCGGGCGGCGGCTTAACCCTGCCGGCTAGAGCCGGGCGCTGCCATGCTCCCCGGCGCCGGGCCGCTTGCCGGTGGCGGCCGACAGCAGCATGTCGGCATAGGACACCAGCCTGCCGGGACTTTCCCAATATTCCGCCCGCGACGGGGTGACGGTCAGAAGCCGGATGCGCGGATCGTCGGGACCATCCCACCAGGCCTTGTCGAAGACGGTCCAGAGTTCCCGAATCTTGGCGCGGTCGTCCGACGCCCGCGCGGTTCCATGCACCACGACATAGGTAGCGCCTTTCTGAAACGACAGCACCACCGCGTCATCTTCCTGTATCTGGCGGTCGGAATCCGCGTCCCGGTTGGCCAGGATATAGATCGCACCCTCGTCCGGCTCCACCGTCGCCGCCATCGGCCGGGCATCCAGCCGCGCGCCGTCATGGGTGACCAGCAGGGTCATGGGCATGGCCTCGATCAGCGTCCAGACATGACCGGACTCATGATGGGCCTGGTGCTCGAACTGGGACATGCGCGCGCCTCCGGGGTTGTTTCCCAGCTAACCCCGGACGGCCAAGGCCGTTCCGCGTTTTGGCGGCTTTCCGCCCGATGTCACAGATGCCGTTACAGGCGGGATGCTAGGGGCCGCCCTCTAGATGCCGCCCTGGCGGTAGCCCTTGGCCGCCAGCCGGTCCCGGATTTCCTGCGCGTGTTCGGCGTCGCGCGCCTCCACCACCAGCCCCAGGGTGGTGGATTTGGCGGGCGTGCCCGCCATCATGCGGTTGTGCGAGACTTCCAGCACATTGCCGCCCGCATCGGCGATGATGGTGGCGATCTGGGCCAACTGGCCGGGCCGGTCGTCGATCTGCAGTTCCAGCGAGATGATGCGGCCCTCACGGGTCAGTTCGCGCAGGATGATGTTGGACAGCAGGCGCATGTCGATATTGCCGCCCGACATCACGATGCCGACGCTGCGGCCCGCGAACCGTTCCGTCTGTGCCAGCAGCGCGGCGAAGCCGGAGGCCGCCACGCCCTCGATCACCGTCTTCTCGATTTCCAGGATCATCGCCAGGGCGCGTTCGATCGCCGCTTCCGGCACCACGAAGATGCCGGTCACCAGGTCCCGGCCGATGGCGGTGGTCAACG
>CALDFO010000295.1 GCA_937942205.1 uncultured Alphaproteobacteria bacterium | reverse complement strand
CCGATCTTCGCCGCTATGGCTATCCGGCCATGTTCGCGGCGTACAACGCCGGACCGGGTCGCTATGAGGACTATCTGCATCGCCGCCGCCCGCTGCCCGCCGAAACCATTGCCTACATCGCGGGCATCGCGCCGGGTGCTGAAATGCGTTTTGGTGTTGAAAAAGTCACCGGAAAAAGTGGTCCGCTTAGCAAGACCGACACCGCTAAACCGGCAAAAGCCGACGCGATCTTCTTCGCGCCAAGCGCCGTAAGTGTGCTGTTCGTGACGCGCACACCACCATCTCCTGCGCCGGATTGACCCATGCATAGCACAGGACAGCAGGCGAAGGAGAAAAGTTTCGCGGTAGGGCAAGATAAAAGGATGGCGCCAAGGGGCAGCCATGTCTTTGTCTGCACATCTCTTTTGATGGCGCCATGGCGCCCTGCGATGGCGCCAATTTGGCGCCATGCTTTGAAAGGCCAAGAACGTCATGGCCGGTGACGACGACTTCGAGCCGCGTCTGGGCCGTATCCGATCGGGCGGCAGCAAGCGCGGCGCCGGCTATCTGCGACGGGTGCTCCAGGCCGTTTCGCTGGCGGGGTCACGGTCCGGCCCCGGAGCAGCGCGGTTTCAGGGCAACCGGATCGGGCGGGGCGCGGGCGCGGGACGGGTGCTGCGCCAGCGCGACCGCTATGCCGCTTTCCGCACCCGGCGCGTGGTCATCAAGACACGGGTGGTGAAGTTCAAGGGGCAGGGACTCAAAGCCGCCCAGCTGCATCTGCGCTACATCCAGCGGGACGGCGTCACCCGCGAGGGAGAACCCGGCGCGCTGTATGATCGTGACGGTGACAAGGCCGATGGGCGCGCCTTCCTGGAGCGCTCAAGCGGCGACCGGCATCAGTTCCGGCTGATCGTCGCCCCGGAGGATGGGGCCGAGTATGACGACCTCAAGCCCTTTGTGAGCAAACTGATGGGCCGGATGGAAGACGATCTGGGCACCCGGCTTGATTGGGTGGCGGTAGACCATCACAATACCGGCCATCCGCATACCCATATCGTGCTCCGAGGCCGGGACGATCTGGGCCGCGACCTGGTGATCGCCCGCGAATACATCTCGCACGGCATGCGGGAGCGTGCCGCGGAAATCCTTTCACTGGACTTGGGGCCCAAGACCGATACGGAGATTGACGATCAGCTGCGCCGCCAAATCGATCAGGAGCGCTTCACCGACCTCGATAAGGCGCTGAAACGGCAAGCTGGCGAGACCAGCGAAGTGAGCTTCGGCAAATCGGACGCCGCTATTTCCCAGCACCATAGGGCAGGCCGTCTGCAGAAGCTGGCAAAGCTGGACCTGGCAGAGGAGGTCGCGCCCGGACGCTGGCGCTTGGCTGACGATCTGGAGCCGGTGCTGCGACGGATGGGCGAGCGCGGCGACATCATCAAGGCGATGCACCGCGAACTTACGGCGGCGGGCCTGGACCGGGGCAGTGCGAACTATGTGATTTTCGACCCCGTTCAGGCTGGCGCACAGCCCCTGGTTGGTTGTGTGGTCTCGCATGGCATTGCCGATGAGGAGAAAGACACCCACTTCCTCATCCTCGATGGCGTGGACGGCCGTGCCCACTATGTCGATATCGGGATTGCCGGCGAAGGCGATCTTCCGGTGTCAGGCAGTATTCTGGCCGTGCGCGGCCAGACGGCGGAACCGCGCCAAAGCGACCGCACCATCGCAGCCGTGGCCGCACGGCATAGCGGGCGCTATTCGGTGGAGGCGCACCGGCAGTTCGATCCATCGGCCAGCCGGGAGTTTGTCGAAGCGCATGTCCGGCGGCTGGAAGCGATGCGGCGGGAGGGCCGTCACGCCGAACGCAGCGCGGACGGATCCTGGAGCGTGCCGCCGGATTTCGCCCAGCGCGGCGTCGCCTTCGATCAAGCCCGCGGCAAGGCAAAGCCAGTGGCGCTAGAAACACTCTCCCCGGTTCCGATCACCAAGCTTGAGCGGATGGCCGCCGCAACCTGGCTCGACCGCGAACTTATCGCGGAACGGGCAACGTCGTTGCGGGAGCAGGGCTTCGGTAACGAAGTGCGCGCAGCGCTGGAACGGCGGCGCCAATGGCTGATGGCCGAAGGCCTTGCCCGCGAAGACGGCAGCAAGACTCTGTATCGGGGCTCGATGCTGACGGAACTGAAGGCACGGGAACTTAAGCAGCGAGGCCGCGAACTCGAAAGCAGCCTCAACAAGTCCTATGCGACGGCGTCTTCAGGAAAGATCGAAGGGGTCTATCGTGGGCCCGTCGAGCTCGCCAGCGGCCGTTTTGCCGTCATCGAGAGGGCGCGTGACTTCACGCTAGTGCCGTGGCGTCCGGTTTTGGAACGCCATGTCGGGCGACCCGTCTCCGGCATCGCGCGCGGCGAGGCGATCAGTTGGTCGCTGGGCAAGCAGCGCGGCCCGGCCATCACGTGACGCATGCGTGTGCGCGCGCACGCGCGGGCGTGAGCGTCAATAAAGGCGGTTTTCAACACCGCGCAATTTCCGGTTTGCTGATTCGCGAGAGGAAGCCGGATGACACCCACCAAATTCCTTGTCGGCCAGATCGCCATCGTCTTCGCCGTCGCCATCGGTGGCTTGTGGTTCGCCACCGAATGGGCGGCCTGGCATCTGGGGTTTCAGGCGCGGTTGGGATCGCCCTGGTTCGAGCTCTTCGAGTTTCCGATCTATCCGGTTTGGGCGCTGTTCATCTGGTGGTACGCCTATGACGCTTACGCCCCGCATATCTTCAACGAAGCCGGCGGCATCGCCGCAGCAAGCGGCTTTGCCGCTTGCGCCGTCGCCATCATCGGATCGCTCTGGCGCGCCCGCCAGGACAAGCATGTCACGACCTACGGCTCCTCGCGCTGGGCGACCCTGAAGGACGTTGAGGGTGCGGGCCTGTTCCGTGCGGCTGGGGTTTTTCTTGGCCAACATGCGGGCCGCTATCTGCGCCATGACGGGCCCGAGCATGTCATGGCGTTTGCGCCCACCCGTTCGGGCAAGGGCGTCGGCCTGGTGGTGCCAACGCTGCTGTCCTGGACCCAGAGTGTCGTCATCCACGATATCAAGGGCGAGAACTGGCAATTGACGGCGGGGTGGCGGTCGCGCTTTTCGCACTGCCTTTTGTTCAATCCTACCGACATGCGCAGTTCGCGGTACAATCCCTTGCTGGAAGTGCGCAAAGGCGGACACGAAGTCCGGGACGTTCAGAACATCGCGGACATCCTGGTCGATCCGGAAGGTGCGCTGGAGCGGCGAAATCATTGGGAAAAGACCAGCCATTCGCTGTTGGTCGGTGTCATCCTGCATGTGTTGTACGCCGAGGAAGAAAAGACCCTGGCGCGGGTCGCAAGCTTCCTCTCCGACCCGCTCAAGTCGTTCGAGGCCACGCTGCGCGACATGATGGCCACCAACCATCTGGGAACGCAGGCCGCGCCCGTCGTCCATCCCGTCGTGGCCTCTGCCGCGCGCGAGGTTCTCAACAAATCCGAAAACGAGCGCTCGGGGGTCTTGTCCACCGCCATGTCGTTCCTCGGGCTCTACCGTGACCCGACCGTCGCCCAGGCGACTTCCGGCTGCGACTGGCGGATTGCCGATCTGGTGGATGCGCAGCGGCCTGTCTCGCTCTATCTCGTCATCCCGCCGTCCGATATCTCTCGTACCAAGCCCCTGGTGCGCCTGATCCTCAACCAAATCGGGCGGTGCCTGACAGAAAGACTGGAAGGCGACCCCAGCAAGAGCCGGCGGCACAAGCTCCTGCTGATGCTGGATGAGTTTCCGGCGCTGGGCCGCCTGGACTTCTTCGAGACCGCGCTCGCTTTCATGGCCGGCTACGGAATCCGCGCCTATCTCATCGCCCAGTCCTTGAACCAGATTTCCAAGGCCTATGGCGAGAACAACGCCATCCTCGACAATTGCCATGTCCGTATCGCCTTTTCCTCCAATGACGAGCGGACCGCCAAACGCATTTCGGATGCCTTGGGCACGGCGACCGAACTTCGGGCCCAGCGCAACTATGCCGGACACCGGCTCGCGCCTTGGCTGTCGCACGTCATGGTCTCCAAGCAGGAGACGGCACGGGCACTGTTGACACCGGGCGAGGGGATGCAATTGCCGCCGCAGGACGCGCTTGTTCTAGTCTCCAGCCTGCCGCCGATCCGCGCCAAGAAGCTGCGCTATTACGAAGATGCCAATTTCACCGGACGCGTGCTGGGTGTGCCCGACCTTGGTCCCGGTCCATATCGCGACCGTCCGGCGCCGCGTCCCAACGATTGGGGCGGACAGGTCCGCGGCCTCCATCAAGATTTGCAGGCGCAAGCGGCGGGTGACGGGGCCGAGGCAGACGAGGGTGGCCGCGGCCAGCAATTGCAGCCCCAGATCGACATTGCGCGTCCGCTCGACGCGGCCTTCGAACAACCCATGAGCGAAAACGATGAGGGCGCGCTCCAAGACGACGCGCTGGGACGGCTGCGCCAGGCCGCCTCGATCGGCAAAGCGCATGCCATGAACGAGGGCGACCACGGTCCCCGTCAAGACGACATCCTTCCAGCTTTCTAGGATCACCATGAAGCCGCGCCATGATGTCTATCTCGACGAGAATTTGAGCCAGAGGCTGGTGGCGCTGGCGGCCAAGCCGGGTTCGTCCAAATCCGGCATCATCAGCGCGGCGCTCAAGGCCTATCTCGACAGCGAAGGCGCCAACCGGCTGGACGAGATGCTGCAGGTCCGTCTCAACCGGCTCGGTGGCCGTTTGGAGCGCATCGAGCGCGACCAGCAAGTCCTGGTCGAAACCGTCGCGCTGTATGTCCGGCATTTCTTCCTGGTTACGCCGCCCATCGCCGAAGCGGATATGGGTCCGGCGCGCGCCCAGGCCGAGGCCCGCTACGAAGCCTTCATCCAATCGGTCAGCCGCCGCCTGGCGCGGGGCAAGTCCGAAAGACCGGCAAGGCTGGAGGCGGCCGAATGAGCCTTTCCCACGAACAAGGCGAAAGCCGGGACCGCCGCCGCACCATGCTGCGGACAGCGATGGGCCCGGCCATAGCCGAAGCCCTGGCCGATCCGCTGGTGATCGAAGTCATGGTCAACCCGGATGGCGTGCTGCGGCTGGATCGGCTAGGGGAAGGACGTCAAGAGACCAAATCCAACCTGACGCCGGCGGAAGTCGAACGCATTATCCGGTTGGTCGCCAGTCACATGCGGCTGGAAGCCCATGCCGCCAACCCGATTGTCAGCGCCGAACTGCCATCGCGGGAGGAAGGCCAGGCAGGCGAGCGGTTCGAAGGCTTGCTGCCGCCGGTCTCCATGGCGCCGTGCTTTTCCATCCGCAAACCCGCCAAGCGTATTTACGGGCTGGACGATTATGTGAACGACCGCATCATGACGGTGCCGCAGGCGGCGGCGCTGCGCCGCGCCGTCACCGACCATAGCAACATCCTGGTCGCTGGCGGCACCAGCTCCGGCAAGACCACGCTGGCCAACGCCTTGCTGGCCGAAGTCGCCAAGATGGACGAGCGGGTGATCCTCATCGAGGACACCCGCGAACTGCAATGCGCGGCTCCCGATTGCGTCGCGCTTCGCACCAAGGCTGGTGTTGTCAGCTTGGCCGATCTGGTGCGCTCGACCCTACGCCTGCGGCCGGACCGGATCATTGTCGGCGAAGTCCGCGGCGCCGAAGCGTTGGACATGCTGAAGGCCTGGAACACCGGCCATCCGGGCGGCATCGCCACGGTCCATGCCAATTCGGCGGAAAGCGCCCTCTACCGTCTAGAGCAACTCATCCAGGAAGTCGTCACCACCGTGCCGCGGCGGCTGATCGCAGAAGCTATCAACACCATCGTCTTCATCAGCGGTCGCGGAATGGCACGCCGTATCGAAACCATCTCTCGGCTCGACGGCCTGGACGCCGACGGCAACTACCGCCTCTCGCACATCGAACATCAATGGCTTCTCGCCCTTTGAAGGATATCTTATGCGCGCACGCACCCTGACGGCCTTTGCCAGCCTCTATCTCGGCCTGATGACCTCGGCCTATGCCGCGGGGTCCAACATGCCGTGGGAGCAGCCCCTGGAGCAGGTGCTGGAATCGGTGCAAGGCCCGGTCGCCAAGATCATCGCCGTCATCATCATCGTCATCACCGGCCTGACGCTGGCCTTTGGCGAGACGGCCGGCGGCTTCAAGCGGCTGATACAGATTTGCTTCGGCCTTTCCATCGCTTTCGCGGCATCGAGCTTCTTTCTCTCATTCTTCCAATTCGGCGGCGGAGCGGTGATCCCGTGATCGATGGTTATGAAGTGCCGCTTTATCGTTCGCTGACCGAGCCCGTGCTGCTAGCCGGCGCGCCGCGCGCTGTGGCTATCGTCAACGGCACGATTGCCGCCGCTCTGGGTCTGGGCCTGCGGCTCTGGGTAGCCGGCCTCATTCTTTGGGTGGTTGGCCATTCCATCGCGGTCTTTGCCGCCAAACGCGATCCTGACTTCGTCGAAGTGTTGCGCCGGCATCTGCGCCAAAGGACGCATCTGTCATGCTGAATCTTGGGGAGTATCGCCGCAAGACGGAGAGATTGGCCGATCATGTGCCTTGGGCCGCCCTGGTCGCGCCGGGCGTGGTTCTCAACAAGGATGGCAGCTTCCAGCGCAGTTTCCGTTTCCGCGGGCCCGACCTGGAAAGCGCCACGGAATCCGAACTCGTGGCCTTGTGCGCGCGCGTGAACAATGTGCTGCGGCGGTTCGGGTCCGGCTGGGCGATGTTCTTCGAGGCCGAACGCTTCCGCGCTCCGGAATATCCCAATTCGACCTTCCTGGAAGACGCTTCCTGGCTGGTTGACGAGGAGCGGCGGGCGCAGTTTGAAAGCGGCGGCGTCCTGGAGGGTGCCGAAGGCCGGACGGCCCGTCAGCACTTCGAAAGCGGCTACTTCCTGACACTTCTATATATGCCGCCGCCGGACAGCGTTGCCGGCGCCGAACGGGTTTTGGTCGAAACGGCGGGCGAGAAGGCCGAGCGCGAC
>CALDFO010000294.1 GCA_937942205.1 uncultured Alphaproteobacteria bacterium | reverse complement strand
CGGAATGGGTATGGCCCATATGCACGATCAACTGATCGTCCCGGATGCCCGCCGCCGTGCGGATGGCGTCGCGGATCTCGCGCTCATGGGCATTGTCGTACCACCAGCCCAGGTCGAGGGTCAGCAGATACAGTTCCAGCCGCGGGTCGCCGCCCGCCAGCAGCACGCAACTGGCCAGCAGCGGCCGGTGGATGCCCTCGGCGGTGTCGTGCTCGGCACAGCCCCAGGAGCGGGAATAGATGCCGGTGGGCGGGGTGATGTCGGCGCGGCCGATGCCGGCCTCGCCCGCGAATTCGGGATGGGAAATGACGGGCAGATCGGAAACGGTCATGCGCGGCCTCACCGGACGGGAAAGAACAGGCTGGAGAAATATGCCATGCTGGCCAAGGTCAGCGCCAGCAGCAGGCCACCCCAGAAGAAGACGCTGGTGTACCAGTGTTTTCCCAGCCCCTCCGACAGGGCTTCGCGGGAATCCCACAGGGTGACATTGTCCCGCGCCATGCCCGGCGTCAGGCCCGGCCGCAGCAGGGTGCCCGCGATGCAGAAGCCCACGCACAGGACCCAGCACACCGCCGCCTGGTTGCCGAAGGGATAGTACCAGCTGGGCATCTGCCACAATTCGCCCCCCGCCTTGATGGCGGCGGCGACGGCGAAACCGCCGATGATGGAGGCCATCGCGCCCGCCCCGTTGGTGCGCTTCCACAACAGGCCGACCCAGAACAGGGCGGCGAAGGGCGGCGCCACGAAGGCGTTGAGGGTCTGCATATACTGGAAGATGCCGCTGGAAGTCTGGCTGACCACGATCGCCATGGCGATGCCCGCCGCGATGGCGACGATCGAGGCGATGACGCCCACCCGCACCTTCTGGCGGTCGGTGGCGCCGGGATTGACCAGCGGCACATAGAGGTCGAGCGTCAGGATCGCCGCCGTGGCGTTGACCACCGAGGTCACCGTCGCCTGCACCGCACTGAACAGCACCGCCAGCAGCAGGCCGCGCAGCCCGGCGGGCAGGAATTCCTGCACCAGGGTGACGAAGCCCGCATCGGCCTGGTGCTGCGCCGTCTTCCAGTCGCCCAGCATGTATTCGGGATGGCGCTGGAACAGGATCAGGCCCGGCAGCACGATGATCAGCGGCAGCAGGAACTTGGCATAGCCCGCCACCATCAGGCCCATGCGGGCGTGCCAGATATCCTTGGCGCCCAGGACGCGCTGGACGATGAACTGGTTCATCGCGCCATACCACACCCCCACCGAGACGATGGTGAAGATGATGCTGGTCCAGGGGATCAGGGGATGGTCCGGCGGCTGGATCACCGACAGGCGATTGTAAGCGCCCATCTGGGTCAGGTGCGGGCCGCTGGCCGCCACCGCCTCGCGCCACACCCCTTCGGTGCCGCGATTGTGCTCGATCACCGACCAGAAGCCGTCCAGGATGCCGCCCGACGGGGTCATGCCCTTCAGGGCGAAGATGGTGAGCAGGCCCACGCCGCCCACCTTGACCACCGCCGTCACCAATCCGGTCCAGGCGGCGGTGGACAGGCCGCCATAGACCGCCCAGCCGCCCGCGAAGATGCCGGTGCCGATGATGCACCACAGCAACGGCCAGCCGAAAAAGGCGCTGAGCGCCAGGCCGCCGGCATACATCACCGCCGCCATGAAGATGGTGATGTTGGCGATCACGGTGATGACCGCGAAGGACAGCCGGGTGCCCGATCCGAAACGGCGCGACAGATATTCCGGAATGGTGGTGATCCGCGCCTTCAGCAGAAAGGGCACGAAAAGGAAGATGATCAGCAGGATGACGAGCGAGGTGGCCCACTGCGCCTGGGCCGGGACCACGCCCATGATGTAGCTGGCCCCCACCAGGCCCACGAAATGCTCGGTGGAGACGTTGGCCGCGACATAGGAACCGCCCACCACGTACCAGGGCAGGGTGCGGCCCGCCAGGAAGTAGTCGGCCGAGGTCTTGCGCTCGCCCCGGCCGGAAAAGAAGCCGACCGCGCACAACAGAACCAGAAATATAAAGAACTCGATATAATCGAGCGGCAGCATGGAAAGCGTGCCCACCAATCCCCCTTGGCCCCTGGCTCTTCTTTTTCGCGGCCAGATTGCTTTTGGCCGTCCTGTTCTTCAGGCTGTTCTTCAGGCCAGACTGCTTTTGACCCGACAATAAAGGCAATCGCGCGCCGCCGTCACCGCCATAGTGGATCATGGGAATCGCCAAGCCGGAAGCGGCTTGCTAGTCTTTTTTTATCATGACCATTCCGCAGACACCCGCCGACCGCGCCTTCATCCGCCTCCTGGGCCGCCTCCTGGGCGAGGTCATCCGCGACCAGCATGGCCCCGCCGCCTATGGCCTGGTGGAGGATATCCGCCGCCAGTCGGTGGGCGAACACCGCGCTCCCGATACCGACCGGACCGGGGCGCTGGACAACCAGCTTTCCACCCTGTCCCAGCCCGACATCCTGCTGCTGATCCGCGCCTTCTCGATCTTTTCCCAACTCGCCAACATCGCCGACGACCATGTCCTGCGGCGCGAGACGCGGGCCTTGGGGATAGGAGCGTCGGAATCGGGGGCGGACGCCATCAACGATTTGCATCCCGGCCTCGATCCCCGGCGGGTGCGCGCCCTCTTGAAGGACGCGCTGTTCGTGCCGGTGATCACCGCCCACCCCACAGAGGTGCGGCGCAAATCCATCCTGGACCGCGAGAACGAACTCAGCGACCTTCTGGAACGGCGCGAGGCCACCGGCATTGCGGCCGGCGAGGTGGCGGAGATAGACGCCCAGCTCCGGCGCGCCATCCGGGTGCTGTGGCAGACGCGCATGTTGCGCTCCACCCGCATCGAGGTGAAGGACGAGATCGAGAACAACCTGTCGGTCTTCGCCCGCACCTTCCTGCCGGGACTGCCGCGCGTGAAGCGCCGCCTGGCGCGGCTGCTGGGCCTGGACGGCGCGATCCTGCCCTACCTGCGGCCCGGCTCCTGGGTGGGCGGCGACCGCGACGGCAATCCCAATGTCTCGCCCGCCACCCTGGACTATGCCGTGCGGCGGCAGGCCGAGGTCATCCTCGACCATTATCTGGCCGAAATTCATGCGCTGGGGGCGGAATTGTCGCTGTCCGAATCCCTGGTCCGGGTCAGCGGCGCGCTGACGGCGCTGGGCGCGCCGGAAGAAGACACCTCGGTCCATCAGCTCGACGAACCCTATCGCCGGGCATTGGTCACCTGTTACGCCCGCATGGCGGCGACCCGCGCGGCGCTGCTGGGACGCGGCCCCGTCTTGCCGCCCAGCTATGCCGCCCCGGCTTACGCCACGCCCGAACAGTTCGCCGCCGACCTGGAAACCATCGCCGCCTCGCTGGCGGCGAATGGCGACGCCGATCTGGCGGAAGGCCGCCTGCTGCACCTGCGCGAGGCGGTGGGGGCCTTCGGCTTCCATCTGGCGACCATGGATGTGCGCCAGAACAGCGATGTGCATGAGCGCGCCGTGGCCGAACTGCTGACGGTCGCGGGCGCGCAGGCCGATTACATGGGGTTGGACGAAGCG
Source organism: uncultured Alphaproteobacteria bacterium (assembly GCA_937942205.1). Classification (GTDB taxonomy): domain Bacteria; phylum Pseudomonadota; class Alphaproteobacteria; order Micropepsales; family Micropepsaceae; genus Rhizomicrobium. The sequence continues at coordinate 2,728 of CALDFO010000294.1, read as the reverse complement.
GGGCGCACCCGGCTGCTGCTGGAGGAGCTGTCCCATGCCCGCCCCCTGCGCTCGCCCTATGCCGCCTATTCGCCGGAAACGGGGCGCGAACTGGCCATCGCCGACGCGGCGCGCGGCTTGAAAGACGCCTTCGGCGAAGGCGCGGTGGCCAATTATGTGATCTCCAAGGCCGCCACCGCCTCGGACCTGCTGGAAACCGCGCTGCTGATGAAGGAGGCCGGGCTGTTCCGGCCCGCTGCCGGGCCGGACGCGCCCCTGCAGGCGCGGCTGCGGGTGGTGCCGCTGTTCGAGACCATCGAAGACCTGCGCCAGAGCGCCGCCGTCATGGCCGGTTACTTCGACGCACCGCTGGTCCAGGCGGTCATCGCCGGCCAGGACGGCCTGCAGGAAGTGATGATCGGCTATTCCGACAGCAACAAGGACGGCGGCTACGTCACCTCCAACTGGGAAATCTATTCGGGCATCGCCCGGCTGGTGGCGCTGGGGCGGGAACGCGGCATCCGGATGCGCTTCTTCCACGGCCGGGGCGGCGCGGTGGGCCGGGGCGGCGGCTCCAGCTTCGACGCCATCCGCGCCCTGCCCGCCGGGGCTTCGGCCACCGGCATCCGCATCACCGAACAGGGCGAGGTGGTGGCCTCGAAATACGGCGATCCCGACGCCGCCCAGGCCAGCCTGGAAACCATCGTGGCGGCGGCGCTGCTGGCCGAACTGTCGCCGCAGCGCGACGCGGTGGATCAGGACGCCGCCCTGCTGTCGGCGTTGAGCGAGACGGCCTTCCGGGCCTATCGCGGCCTGGTCTATGAGACCAGGGGCTTCGAGACCTATTTCCGCCAGGCGACGCCGCTGCTGGAAATCGCCGACCTCAAGATCGGCTCGCGCCCGGCCTCGCGCACCCAATCGCCGCGCATCGAGGATCTGCGCGCCATTCCCTGGGTGTTTTCCTGGTCCCAGGCCCGGGTGATGCTGCCGGGCTGGTACGGCTTCGGCACGGCGGCCGAAGCCATCGGCCTGGATCGGCTCAAGCCGCTCTATGGCCAGTCGGCCTTCCTGCGGACCATGCTGGCCAACATGGAAATGGTGCTGGCCAAGTCCAGCATGGCGATCGCCCGGCGCTATTCGGCGCTGGCCGAGGACCGCGCCCTGGCCGAACAGGTGATGGGCCGGATCGAGGCCGAATGGCAGCGCAGCCATGACGCGCTGCTGGCGATCAGCGGCCAGAACGAATTGCTGGCCGACAATCCGCGGCTGGCCGAATCCATCCGCAGCCGCCTGCCCTATGTGGATGCGTTGAACCATCTGCAGGTGGACCTGCTGCGCCGCCGCCGCGCCGGGGACGACGGCGAGGCTATCCGCAACGGCATCCATATGTCGATCAACGGCGTCGCGGCGGGACTCCGGAACAGCGGCTAGCCGCGCTCCGTCCGCCGCGCTAGGCTGCGGCCAAACCGGGGGGACGCCATGAAGACACTGCTGCTGGGACTGGCCTTTATCGCACCCCTCACCATGGCCGCCGCGCTGGCACAGGACGCCCCCCAGGCGCCGCTGCCGCCGGGGGAATCGCGCGTCTTCCCGCCGCCGCGCACGGTCGAAGGCCAAAGCTTTGAAGTTCGCGCGCCCGAGCGCAAGATCAGCAAGGCCGACTTCCCGGAACAGACCCGCGCGCCTTATCACAAGCGCGCCACCTTCCAGGTGACGACCCTGACCGACAGACTGGGCTTTCCCTGGGCCGTGGCCTTCCTGCCGGACAACAAGCTGCTGATTACCGAGCGCCGCCCCGGCGCGTTGCGGGTGCTGGATGCCTCCGGCGCGCTGTCCCAGCCGCTGGCCGGGCTGGAGGCGCTGGCGCCGCTCAAGAAACTCGGCCTGCTGGATGTGGTGCTGGCGCCCGATTTCGCCAGCACGCGCCGCATCTATGTCTCCTTCTTTGAAAGCGTCGAGGGCGGCTTCTACAGCAACACCAATCTGGCCTCCGCGATCCTGGCCGACGACCTGGCCAGTGTGCGCGATGTGAAGGTGCTGTTCCGCGGCGTGCCCGCCGTGCCGCTGAAGAACATGTCGGGCAAGCAGGGCGGGCGCATCGTGCTGGGCAAGGACGGCTCGCTGTTCATGATCGTCGGCGACCGCGACGCCAACCGCAAATGGGACTATCTGGCCGAACTGGCGCAGAAGCTGAACAATCATCTGGGCAAGGTGATCCACATCACCCCCGACGGAAAGCCCGCGCCCGACAATCCCTTCCTCAAGACCAAGGAAGCCCTGCCGGAAATCTGGGCCAGCGGCCTGCGCAGCCCGCAGGGTTTCGCCGCCGACCCCAAGACCGGCCGGCTTTGGGAAGTCGAGCACGGTCCGCAGGGCGGCGACGAGCTGAACCTGATCCGCAAGGGGCGCAATTACGGCTGGCCCGTCATCAGCTATGGCATCAACTATACCGGCGAGCCGATCCGCGACGGCATCGCGGTGAAGAAAGGCATGGAGCAGCCGGTCTATTACTGGGACCCGGTGATCGCGCCGTCGGGCATGGCCTTTTACCAGGGCGACCTGTTTCCGGCCTGGAAAGGCAGCCTGTTCGTCAGCGGCTTGCGCGGCATCGGCCTGTTCCGGCTGGAACTGAAGAACGACAAGGTGGTGGCGGAAGAGCCGATGCTGCAGGACATGAAGCTGCGGATGCGCGATGTGCGCGTCGGTCCCGACGGCGCGGTCTATGCCCTGGCCGAACGCGGCAAGCTAG